>NZ_JAKJJX010000015.1:0-159665 GCF_022320765.1 Clostridium sp. YIM B02569
TCTACCTCCAACCTTATAAAATAAACATATTACTTTTTGAAGTTTACACGAAAGTCTTGACAGACTCTATTTTTAGGTTATAGTAATTAACTTGATTGATTATTTTCAGTAGCTTTCATTTCTTTATTAAGGATTTCAAGAATCTTTTTAATATCCAATACTGCACCTCCTTTAATAAAATACAGTTTACCCGTAAACACCATATTATAAACCAATTCCAAACCTCTTATTTCTCATACATTGAATAATTGTTACTTTAATCTCTCATCAAAACATAATTGGATTTTAATACCAAATGGGTCTTCAATAATACCATATGCTTTACTAAATATATTACTGGATAATGGTACAATTATTCTAACTCTTTCATCTGTAATTAAGCTATTGTAGAATTGTTGGATTTCCTCCAAATCAGCACTTTGAATACATAGAGAAGTATTATTACCAGCTTGGTACTTTTCATTAGCATCCATTGGATTTTCATTAAGCATAATTTTAGTCTTACCTATTTTTAAAACAGAGTGAGAGATGTGATTTTTATTTTCGTCATTAATTTCTATTGATTTATCCCCCATCTTTACCAGGTCTGAATATGTTATAATCATTAACTGTTCTGCATTAAAGTGTTTCTTGTAAAAATTAATAGCATCTTGTGCTTCTCCATTCATTGAAAGGAAAATAGCAATTTCTAGCGTTGTACTCATAATATTAATCTCCTTTGTATAATAAATTAGATATCAATGACTATATTATTGATATAAGTAGAGTATAATACTTAAAGGTGTCAAAATATGAAACCTTTATTCAGGAAAATTTTACAACGGAGGGTATATGAAAAAATCAGAAAGATTAAACCATATGATGATATATTTGAATGATTTAGATTACTTTAATTTAAGTGATTTAATAAATAAATATAACATTTCAAGAAGTACAGCTTTGCGTGACATTGCTTCATTAGAAGAATTGGGAATGCCTATTTATGCAGAGCAAGGTAGGTACGGAAGATATGTTATATTGAAAAATAGATTATTGTCACCTATTATATTTACCATAGATGAAGTATATGCTTTATATTTTGCAATGCTCACACTGAAAGCCTACGAGTCTACACCTTTTCATTTGAGTATAGAAAAATTAAATGAAAAATTTGAAAACTGCCTATCAGGAGAACAAATAAAAGAAATTAATAAGATGAAAAAGGTCTTAAAATTTGAAGCATCCAAGCATAATAGTGTTAGTCAATTCTTAGATAAGATTTTAGAAAGCATTATTAATG
The DNA here is from genome assembly GCF_022320765.1 of Clostridium sp. YIM B02569. Taxonomy (NCBI): domain Bacteria; kingdom Bacillati; phylum Bacillota; class Clostridia; order Eubacteriales; family Clostridiaceae; genus Clostridium; species Clostridium sp. YIM B02569. Next base: position 1,280 of record NZ_JAKJJX010000015.1, read on the forward strand.
AAATTAGCTGTAAGATTGAGTATTTGAAAAATAACAAAACTGTAAATTATCACATACAGTTTTTTGAAATTTCCTCTAAATTTGGACAGTGGTATGCTAGTGGAATAGAGCTTAAGAGTAATAAATACAAAGTTTTTAGATGTGATAAAATGACCTCATTAGAATTTAGCAATGATAAGTTAGAATTTCCAATTGAAAAATTAATAAACTCTCCTTTAGAGTTCTGCCAATCTGATAAAAGTATTCAATTCGAAGTAGAAATTTTAGATAGTGCAAAAGATATTTTTTATAAGGAAAACTATCCTTCTATGAAAATAGAATTAGGTACAAAGACAATTATAAAGGGATTTTTTAATGTGGGTGAAGAAGAATTCATATCTAATTATTTCCTTAGATACGGTACGTCTATTAAATCAGTGAAACCACAATCATTAAAATCTATTATTTATGAAAAAATTAAAAAGATTCTAAATTATTATGAAGAAATTTAATACTTATATATACTAAAATATTAATTTGATTAAAGTACTAATATATAAGTTTTCTATTGAGGATATTAAAAAAGTTATGAGCGATAAATTCAGATTTCTCGTTAAGGTAATTTACAATCTGTAGATTTGACGTAGTAAATTATAAAAATGTTCTTTGAAAATTGAGTAATATAGCTTTTACAAGATATGTTATAATCGATTTGTAATGGTAAATTATTGTAATAAAACAAAATTTATATTTCGAATTGATTTGGAGGTGATACATATGGATATTACTATTGAATTTGGGGAAGTAAATGATATTGATGAATTAGAAAATCTTTATAATGATTTAAATGATTATTTGGCAGATGGAGTAAATTATCCGGGATGGATAAAGGGTATATATCCTGTAAGGCAAAATGCAATTGATGGCATTAAAAACGGAAATCTTTATGTAGCAAAGCATAATGGAACAATCATTGGTTCTATTATTTTAAGCCATGAGCCTGAACCGGCATATTATAATGTTAAATGGGGATTTGAGTATGAATATTCAGATGTTTTTGTTATACATACATTTGCTGTTCATCCAAGATTTATGAAATGTGGTGTAGGTAAAGCACTAATGGACTTTGCTGATAAACATAGTGTTAAGTCAAAAGTTAAATCAATTAGATTGGATGTTTTTGAAGGTAATATGCCTGCCATTAGGCTTTATGAAAAATGTGGATTTAAGTATATTGATACTGTTGATTTGGGCCTCGGAAACTACGGATTGGATTCGTTTAAACTGTATGAAAAATTAATATGAAATAATATGTATAGTCCTATATAGTATTTGTTGAATATTCTCCATATAGTTATGAATCAGTAAAATTAAATAGCAAGTTTTAAAATCGTATTATTCAAGATTGGATTTACGATTTTTTTTACACAATTCTAAAAAAAGAAGTAATAAAGGTTTTATTACTTTCTAATTATGGGAGGATCATATTATAAGTAGAAAGCGATTTTATTGAATATTTGAAAGTAATTGGTATATAATTAGATTAATGTGAATAAATGCAAATAAACTCGCTATGGATTTCGAGGGGATAATTATGTATTATAATACTAAATTCAAGATTATTAATATAACAGTATCAATAGTAACTATTTTAACAGCAATATTTTCTATTGTGAACCATAATCTAAAAATGATTATGCCAATTGGCTTATGTTATCAGGAATACAACAATTAATAATAGGTATTAATTCTTTCAAGTTAAATAAGAAAAAAGAATACACCTTATTAATAGGAGTTAGCATATTTTTGTTCTTATGTTCAATAGTTTCAATTAAACTTATAAATTCCTAATATTATTAGGAGGGGTTTTTTAGTGAAAATTTCAGAGAAATGCTTTAAATATTATAAATAAAGAAAATTACATAAGTGAGGATGTATTATGACAAAACATAAGATTTATACAATGAGTGTAGCAAGTGTCTACCCCCTTTATGTTATGAAGGCGGAGAAAAAGGGACGTACAAAAACAGAGGTTGATGAAATAATCCTATGGTTGACAGGATATAGCAAAGAAGAGCTAGAAGCTGAGCTGGAAAAACAGGCTGATTTTGAGACTTTCTTTGCAGAAGCTCCTAAAATGAATCCTTTACGAACTTTGATTAAAGGAGTTGTCTGTGGTGTTCGAGTGGAAGACATTGAAGAACCAACTATGAAGGAAATTCGCTATTTGGATAAGCTAATAGATGAGCTAGCAAAAGGAAAAGCGATGGATAAAATTTTAAGAAAATAATTATCAAAAGCGAAGAAACACTGATTTTATATGAGAAATATAAATAATTGGTGTTTTTTTTGTTGAGCAGATTAATTTTAAAATATCATGTAATGTATTTTTAGTTAGTATAAAGATTAGCGAGGTTATGTGAAATAAGTTATATAAAAATGTTAGGAAGAAGATTTTGCATATAAATTATTTCTTTTGTAAGAATAATGTACCATCACTTTGAAGTTCTCCATATATTATATCAGCTAAATTAGATATATTTTGAATTTTAAGTTGAGAATATAACCAATCTTCGCTTAAATTTAATTCTTTCAAATTATGTTTAACTATTTTTCCGTCAGAAATTATTTCAGATGGCAAATATTTCGGTGTAGGAATATTAATGTTCATATCAGATTTAGTAATTTGCTGATCTTGTGGCTTTTTCATTACACTTAAGTTTCCATTGGGCTCTAATATAGCATATTCTACTTCTTTAATAGAGAATATATTTTGTTTCCTAAGTAGCATTAATAAGTCATCTAAATTAACACGATTAGATGTTAAAGAAGCTTTTAAAATTACCCCTCTTTTTATAACTATTGTAGGTTGACCATCAATTATTTGTCTTAATTTACTGAATTTTAAGCCAATGTATTCAACTAAAAGAGTTAATACACACCAAAAAATTAACCCTATAAAATCATCCCAAAAAGGTTCTTCGGTTTCACGAATCATATTAGCTGCTATTGAGCCAATTGTGATTCCAGTAAAGTAATTAAAAAAAGTTAGATGACTCATTTGTTTTTTCCCTAATATTCTGGTTAAAACTAGTAATGTTATAAAAAGTATAAATGTTCTTAGTAAGACGTCAGGTGTGTTTGTTGGGATCATTGGTATTACCTCCTAAAGTTATAGTGAAAATAATATTTATGCAAACAAAATATTGCAGTATAAAAAGTAATAAATATAAATGGATTATTGACTATTAATAACGTTTATATTCAAATAAATAGTCAATTATAATGATTAATGCATAAATTGTCCACATATTAAAAAAATGTATATAGAAAATTGATATTATTAGATGTGTGTGTAATATTGAGCCATATGTAGATTTTGCATAGCAATTAATAAAAATAGATTTTTGAAAATTGAATAATAGGATATTCAAAAGATATGTTATAATTATCCATAAATAAATTAAAATCATAAGTGGGTTTAATTTTTTATAGACTAGAATACTATATTGCTTGGGCAAGATATTTATTATTGGAGGTACCTATGGAAAAGATTATTACAGATCGATTAGTACTTAGAAGTTTCTCATTGGCTGACGCTAAAGGTTTACTGGGATATTTATCGAATCCTAGAGTTAACTGTTTTCGAGGTGAGAAAATAACAACACATGAGGAGGCTATATCAGAGGCTAAAAAGAAAAGTGAAGATGACTCTCATATTGCTGTTTTATTGAATGATGACGAGAATTTAATTGGAGAATTATTTTATTTGTATGAAGAACCAGACACCTATTCCATAGGATGGAATTTTAATGAACAATATGAGGGAAGAGGATATGCTGGCGAGAGTGCGAAAGCTTTATTTCAATACCTTTTCAACGAAAAAAGAGCTAGAAGATTATATGCATATGTTGAAGATGATAACTATCGATCACAAAAACTGTGTGAAAAATTAGGGATGCGTAAAGAGGGATGTTTTTTAGAATTTATTTCGTTTATAAAAGATGAAAATGGAATTCCTAAATATGAAAATACGTTTCAGTACGCATTACTGAAAAAAGAATGGGAGAAACAACAAATTTAATTCTGTTACAATTAATGTAATTTGAAACATAAAACTAAAAATGATATAATTAAAAATAAAATAAGAAAGCGGTGATAAATTTGGATAAAATATCGCTAGATAAAGAAATGATCCTTAATGCAACAGAAGAAATAATTCGCCGTTTCGGACCAGATAAAGCGAATATAACTGACGTGGCAAAATTATTAAAAGTAAGTCATGCTGCAATTTATAGATATTATAATGGAAAAACGGATCTATGGAACGCTGTTACCGAGCGTTGGCTTACACGTTTGCATGCTCCGTCAAATAACATATTAAAAGAAGATAGTCCTGCAGATGTTAAACTTAGTAATTTACTCGAAAGTTTTGTTGAAGCTAAACATCACAGTGCTATTAATGATCCGGAAATGTTTGCAAACTACATAAAACTAGCTCAGAGATCAATGGAAGTAATAAAAAAGGGTATAGAAGAGGGAATTAATTCTATTGAGAAGGTTATAGTGCAAGGAATTACAGAAGGTATATTCTTTACAGAATCTCCTTATCAAGAGGCGAGATCTGTATATCTTGCAACCAGCGTTTTTATTCATCCAAACACATTTGAAGATCCTGACAGAAAACAAAACATAGAATCTGTTATAAATCTTCTAATAAAAGGACTTAAGAATTCCAATAAGTAAATATTTTATATAAGAAATGGCCGACTATTATCGGCCATTTCTTATATGGTTATCTAAATCACAGTCACATTAAAATATAAATTAATGCAAATCATACAATTTATTTCTTATTATTTTCCCCAAGTAACTTGCAATGGATTTCTATCTACCAAACGTTTATACGTGTATTTTGGAAAGCCGACCATAAGTCCTGCTGTAACCTTAATATTTTCTGGCAAATTCAAAATATCAAGTAATGGCTTATAACCAGAAGCAGCACAAGCGTCAAAAAATCCAGTAATGCAACTTCCAAGTCCCATTGAAGCCGCATAAAGTTCAGCATATGCTAGAGAAAAAAGCGTACTGTCATGTCCCATTGATGAAGAATTTTTATGAACTATTGGTATTACTAGACAAGGAGCATTACGTAATACAACATCCTCACCAGTCTCACGATAGTGTCTTACATGATTGGTAAATGGTGCTTCTAATGGTGATCCAGCATAAGGTGGGTGTTTCAATGCCTCTTCTAACCAATCAATTGCAACTGATGTGATTTTGCGTAATGTATCAGGATTATCAATTACATGATAGGAAACCCCTTGTGAATTACCACTTGTTGGCGCAAATCTGGCAACATTTAAAAGCTGTTCGATCTTTTCCCTAGGAACTGGCTTATTTTGAAATTCTCTAATAGAACGTCTGCTGCGGAGAAAGCGAGATGCAGTATCTTCGTCAAGAACTGGTGTTTTTTCTAGTTCTACTTGATTTGCTAAAGGCGTTTTTACATTGTCAAGTGCTGAGCAGTGACAAACAGCAACACAGTGACCACAGGCGATACAAAACTGTCCTACTACCTTTGGTCCATTTTCATCCATACCTATAAAGCCAGTTGGACAGACTTTGGAGCAGCTTCCACACTTAGTACATTTAGATTGATCAATCTGTATCAAATTTCTATTATCCTTTTCCATATTATAATTCCTCCCCTTGAGATGATTATAGAATTTAATCGAAAGTTACAAATACTTAAGTATGTAACTTGTAATTGAATTTTATCATATAATAAAGCTGATTACAAGTTTATAAATATGTAACTTATAATTAGTTATGCCGGCTCCACATATAATTTGAATATATAAAACACCATCAGCCCTGTCTTTACTAATAAGGTGATTTTCATAATAGTAGATTTCTTATTTTTTGCGATAATCAAAAATTTAAAAATAATTTTTTAAATTAGTTTTACTTTGAAAATTGAACAATGTGATGTTTACCAAATGTGTTATAATTGTTTTGCTGAAGTAAATTTATGTAAAACAATGATACAATAAAGCTTCATTGGAGTAGCATATAAATTTTATTTATTGGAGGAATAGAAAAAGATGAAAATAGGTTTTTTTGATTCAGGTATTGGCGGTATCACTGTATTATATGATACGTTAAAAGTGTTACCTAATGAAGATTATATATATTATGCAGATACATCAAATGTTCCATATGGACCAAAACCAAAAGATGAAGTTAAAAAGTATATTTTAAATGCTATAGATTTTATTGTTGAACAAGGAGTTAAGGCAGTAGTTATTGCTTGCAATACTGCTACAAGTGTAGCAATAGAGGCGTTGAGAAGTAAATATAGCATTCCGATTATTGGTATGGAGCCTGCAGTAAAGCCTGCCATTGAAAAAAACAAAGATATGAATAAACGAGTATTGGTAACTGCCACTGCTTTGACGTTAAAGGAAGAAAAATTACATAATCTTATTCATAAATTAGATAACGAACATGTTGTTGACTTACTTCCTCTTCCAGGATTAGTTCAATTCTCAGAAAGACTTGAGTTTGATGAACAAATAGTATTACCGTATCTTAAAGAGGAGTTATTTAAATTTGATTTAAATAATTATGAGGCTATTGTTTTAGGGTGTACCCATTTTTCTTACTATAAGGATATGGTTAGAAAATTAGTGCCTTCAAATGTTAGTATAATCGATGGAAACATTGGCACTGCAAAAAATCTTAAAAGAATTTTGAAAGAAATGAATTTATTAAATGAAGGGCATGGCAACATCACTTTCTATAATTCAGGAATTAGAGTCGAGGATAAAGCAGTATTAGATAAATATAACAGACTATTTGAAAGAATGGATAATATCAACGAATATAATATTTCTGAAAAGATTTAAGAGCCATTCATCAGAAATGATTACAGGAAATAGTAAAAACTAAAATGGAATCCTAATTGCTGATCATTATGATCATGATATTGAAGGCAGATTAAATACTTCAAGAATTTATCCTTTTTACTTATTTCTTAAATCTTCTTCATATTTAAGTTTAATATTTTGAATACTAGTAAGTTGTTTTTCAAGATCATATTTTTTTTGTAGAAGTAATTCTTCGTGTTCTAAAATCATTAAATATCTATCTTTAAGTTTTACTGCATTCTCTGAAGAAAGTTCAAAATAATTACGAATTATTTCAATTCCAAAGCCTGTATTCCTCAGGCATTGAATAGTTGTTAATCTGCTAACATTATTATCAGAGAACATGCGAATATTATTTTTATCTCGTTTTATATCTGAAAGTAAGCCAATATCTTCATAGTATCTAATAGTAGGTTTAGATAAGTTTGTAATTTGAGAGACTTGATTAATTGTATATTTTGGTATATCTCCAGACTCAAAAATTTCCATAAAACCTCCTTAAATTATTACTTGACTTAAAGTTACTTTAACGTACTACAATAAGCATATCACATAAATATATGAGTTTCAATGTGGAGGTAGATATGCATCATAGAGTATAAAAAAGAATTTACGGATCTATTAGAGTGTTTATTGTCAATCGCGTATATTACTTCACAATACACATTATTTAAGGTGATGGTAAAAGTATAATTTAAATAAAAATTTATGGAAGGTGGAAGAAATATGAAGAAAAGTATAGGAGCGAAATTGGCATTCTCTCCATTACCAACTCTTGTAATAGGAACTTATAATGTAGATATGGAACCAAATGTAATGACTGCTTCGTTTGGGGGAATAGTTTCAGCAGCGCCTCCAGCTTTAGGCGTTTCTATAAGAAAAGCTACCCTTACTTATGAGAATATTATTAGAAGCAAGGTGTTTACAATTAGTATTCCTAGTGAGAATTATATAAAGGAAATGGATTACTTTGGACTAGTCACTGGAAAGAATAATTCTAAATTTTTAGATACAGGTTTAACAGCAACCAAAGGGACTTTTGTAGACGCACCATATGTTGAAGAATTTCCAATAAATATAGAATGTAAACTAATAAAAACAATTGAATTAGGTTCACATATTCAATTCATAGGAGAGATAGTAGAGGTTAAGATTAGTGAAGAAGTAGTTGATGAAAAAGGGAATAGCGATATTGCAAAACTGAAACCTATTTTATTTGTAGGCAATGACCGTAGTTACTATGGATTAGGTGATAAGCTTGGAAATGCATTTTCTATAGGGGAGGATTTTAAAAAATAATAACATCTAGTGAAATTATTTTTCCAATGAAGTTGCTGAGTAAAAGCAAATAATAAATAATAAACACATTATTCTAAAATGAATGGTGTGTTTTTTATGCCCAAAGTTCTTACGAAAGGAGGGCAGGATGACTTGGAAAGACCAAGTAAAAACGTTATGGTTATGAGTAAGAATTTAACTCATGAGTAGCGCTAGCCTAGATTAGAAACTGAATTAAAAGGGAAAGTGGACAAGTTGAAACCGCCAACCCATATAAATGCTAAGAAAAAAGTTATAGTTGACAATTAGTCTAATTAGACTATAATATGTAAGTGATGTTAGTCTAATTAGACTAATGATAAATACAAATGTATTATTGGTAATAGTAAATACTTAATATTTACTGAGAACTAAAAGCATTTCTTAGTAAAGATTAAACAAAAGAGAGGATGAAAAAAATGATTAAATCGTTTTTAATGGTAGGACAGTCAAATATGGCTGGGCGTGGGTTCATTCATGAGGTACCCCAAATTTATAATGAAAGAATACAAATGCTGCGTAATGGTAGATGGCAGATGATGACTGAGCCAATCAATTATGACAGGCCTGTTTCGGGAATAAGTCTTGCCGGTTCATTTGCAGATGCATGGTGTAGTCAGAACCAAGAAGAAACTATTGGTTTAATTCCTTGTGCTGAAGGTGGAAGCACATTGGATGAGTGGGCTGTAGACGGAGTGCTTTTTAGACATGCTGTAACTGAAGCTAAATTTGCTATGGAAAGTAGTGAACTCACAGGAATTCTATGGCATCAGGGAGAAAGTGATAGTGTTAATGGTAACTATAAAGTATATTATAATAAATTACTTTTAATCATTGAGGCTTTTAGAAAAGAGTTGAATGCTCCAGATATTCCAATTATTATTGGTGGATTAGGAGATTTTTTAGGTAAAGAAGGATTTGGGAAAAGTTGCACTGAATATAAATTCATTAATGAAGAGTTACAAAAGTTTGCTTTTGAACAAGATAATTGTTTCTTTGTTACAGCATCAGGTTTAACTTCTAATCCTGATGGTATTCATATTAATGCAATTTCTCAAAGAAAATTTGGTTTACGTTATTTCGAGGCCTTTTCTAATAGACAACATGTATTGAAGCCATTAATTAACGAAGATGAGTTGCTGAATTTAAATAATGCTAGAACACATACTAAAAATGAAAAGATATATATAAAAAGTATGGAGTTTGCATTAGGAAAAATATCATATGAGGAATTTGTATCTCAATTCATGCAAACCAGCAATGATTAAATCTTATAATTATGAAATAATAGTTAATATAATTTTGATGAAGAGCATAAAGGAGGTGTTTTTTTGATACCATTACTAATTTTAGGTTTATTAAAACAAAACCCTGGTTCTTATGGATACGAATTATTAGCCTTAATGGAAGAGAGACACTATAAATATATAGCAAATTTCACTAAAGGTTCATTCTACTACAATCTTCAACAATTAGAAGAAAAAAAATATATTAAAAAAGTTAACAAATCAGACAATACTAGGGAGACTAATAATTACATTATAACTGAACTAGGAGATAAGGAATTTCAAAAATTAATGTATAAGTATGGATCTAAGACAGATTATATAAACTTATCTTTTTATGCAGCAATGCTATTTGCTGATGAATATAAAAGCGAGGATCTAACAAAACTAATAGAAATACAAATTGAACAAACTAAAAAGAAAATTTCTTTATTAGAACAATCTCTTGAGCATGATGAAACTATTTCTACATATTTTAGAAAAATGTTGGAGAATTCCCATTCACATCATTTAGTAAATGTAAAGTGGTTTGAAGGACTATTAAAAGATATAAGAAATGAAAATTGATTTAGGGGATATCTGTTATTTAGAAATTAGAGAGGAAAGAACGATAAACCAAGTATTTAAGGGATATTTTATAGAAAAGTATGGGTGTGTTTTCTGCTTCAAGGTCATTAAGGGAAACAGAAACACACTTATTTTTTTATCCTCGGGAATAAACCTTTTAGCATTTTGTATATATTAATATGCTCTCATAGGTCATATTTCTTAATACCTACTTTGTGATCATAGATTGAATTGTCAAAACATTATTTGTGACTGTCCTCTCATTTTTTCAATGTCTCTTTTTGGGGGGCTTCCAAAAAAGTTCGAGTAATCACGACTAAATTGCGAATCACTGATATATCCGACCATATGACAGGCAGCGGTCGCATCCATTTGCCGAGAGAACATTAAATGCCTTGCTTCGTGAAGCTGAAGGGCATTTTTCAGAGAATAATTTTATTTAACAGCTTTCATCCCGTTCATAATAAAGCTAATAGTTTTTTCAATATTGTATTCTTTATCATTCTTACTAAAATAGCAATATTGAGCACAACTATATACTGATGAGGAAATTAGTTTGACTAATATATTTGTATCTTTAAAATCTAATTCATTTCTAGCTACCATATTACTTAATATCTTTTCAATAAGGTTATCTATTTTGTATTTTAATAAATTATCTACAGTAGAAGCTATAGATGTAGAATCAATTTTACGCTTTTGATAAAATGAGATATTGTATTCATAAAGGAAGAAAATAAGTTCTTTTATAATGTCTTCATTTAAATCTGTAGCATTTAAAATTTCTATTGGTAACATTTCTCCAAAACAATCTATAACAAGTTCTTCCAATAAAATATACTTATCTAAATAGTGAGCGTAAAAAGTTGCTCTATTTATAGTTGCTTTTGTTGTAATATCTTTAATTGTTATGTATTTAAAGTCTTTTTCCTCAAGTAATTGAACAAACGACTCTTTAATCAAATTTTTAGTTCTTACTGCTCTTGGATCTTTTTCATTCATAATTTATCATTAATCTCCTTTGACAAAACAACAGATTTAATAAAATGTTGTTTATACAACATAGCTAAAAATCTATTGGTTGTAGCTTTATGAGTAATCAAATATTATATTAACATACACTTGTATTTTAAACAACATATGTTTAATAGGAGGGAATATAATGAAAATTTTAATGATAGGCAGAGGAGTAATTTCAACACAATATGGATGGGCTTTAGAACAAGCAGGGAATGATGTGACATTTTACGTGCGTAAAGGAAGGACTAATCAGTATGGCGATATAGTAAATTTAAAGATATTGTATGGCAGAAAGAATAAAAAAGGTGATTTAGTAAATAAAGTTTGGAAAATTAAAATGATAGAAGAACTATCATCTAACCATGATTTTGATTTAATCATGATTAGCGTAAACCATAATCAATTAAGTACTATAATAAATTGGTTAGAACCGCTTGTTAATAATTCAACTGTTTTAATATTTAATAATATTATTAATGAGCCTTTAAACTCAATTGGATCAATTCCAAAAGAGCAAGTTGTTTGGGGATTCCCTGGAGCTGGCGGATCTTTTATAAATAAAAACACGTTAGATGGTGGGTTCATGAAAAACATATTTATGGGTTTCATTGACAATACTACTAATAAAGCTAGATATGATATGGTAACTCGACTATTTAAAAATGCAGGTTTTGGTATTTCTGAACAGAAAGATATGCGTAATTGGCTATGGTTTCATGTAATTACTAACGCAAGTATGATGGCGGCAGCCTCAAAAGCAGGTTCGCTTAATAATCTATTTGATTCTACAAGTGCCCTTAAAGATTTTGCTTTAATATTAAGGGAACTTACACCATTGATGGCAGCTAAGGGCTCTAAGGTTAGTACAATAATAAATATCGCAGTGAATTTACCTGCAGGTATTGTGGCTTTTGTAATGAAATTAGCATTAGCTGAAGGTAAGCTACCAAGAGAAATAATGAGAAGTGCTAGTGGGAGTGAAAATCTAAAAGCTGAAAGTAATGTAATATTCGTGCGCGATACTCTTGCTGAAGCACGTAGACTTGGGATATCACTTCCTAGGCTTGAATCTTTAGAGTCACCTATTTATAAATAATTTTAGTGATTTTTAAACAAAAATAACTAGACAGTTTTTTGGTTCATGTAAATTTTAAATTGAGGTATAAAATGTTTGAAGGATATGACGAAACTAAAATACCTGAATACTATAAATCTGGTAATCCTAATCAAGAATTAGATATGGCCGATTTTCCGTATTATATACTTGAAGATAAATACGTATTAATAGAAAACACTGGAACTATTAAAGAAAAGAGCCTCTAATTGATATGATTCATCTATATTACTTATTTATAAATTCAGAAATTGTCTTTGCCATATAGTCATCACTTTGCCTCATCCCACCTTTAGACCATTCGATTAATACATTATATAATCCACCGGCCATATAATCAATCCCAAATTTATGCTGATCTGGAAGAAGTGAATCTTTGCAGAGAATCCTTTGGGATAGTTCATAAAAAGATTCAATACATTTTTCAAGAAGTATGTTAATTAAATTGGAATTAATTAAATTAGAAATTAACTTCTCATGTTTTCTAAAATAGGAAAAGTATAAGCGCAAATTCTCATAATTGTCTAGTTTTTCTTTCTGCATTACTTCCTTAGAATATTCTTTTAAGAGTTCATCAATGTATGTGGTAATAATATCTTCCTTTATATTATAATTTCTATAAAAAGCCATTCGAGAAACTCCAGCTTTTTTTGTTATTTCTGTAATAGAGATTTCTTTAAAATTCTTTTTTTCCATTAAAATCATAAGTGCAGTGAAAATACTTTCTTTTGTTATTATATTTTGTATATTAGCGGCTTTATTTACCATAACAATATCCTTTCTTTTGTAACGTTTGCTCTACCTTCTATTGAAATATTCTTTTGCCCCAATTATACTATACTCAAATAAGCGTTACAATTGTAACGGTGAAATTTGAGGAGGATATTATGAAAATTTTATATTTCACAGCAACAGGAAATAGTCTATATATAGCAAAAAGCCTTGGAAGCGATTATTATTCAATTCCTAAATTAATAAAAGAAGGTAAATATGATTTTGAAGATGAAAAAATTGGGATTGTATTTCCAATTTATAATAGCGGAGTTCCTAAAATAGTTGAAGAATTTTTAAATAAAGTAAAATTTAAGAGTAAATATATTTTTGGAATAGCAACTTATGGAATGTATGCTGGTGCAGCAACAAGACACCTTTTAGAAATTGGTAATAGAAATAGAATTGAATTTTCTTATATTAATGAGATAGTTATGATTGATAACTACCTTCCAGGATTTGATATAAATAAGGAGCTAGAAAAAGAACCTAAGAAAAAGATAGAAGAGAACTTAGAAAAAATAATTAAAGATATTAATGAAGAAAAGAAATATATTAAAAAACATTCTTTTATTTCTAGTGGTCTTAGAATACTAAGTGAAAAATTATTTTATGATGATAAATTTGAAAAGAATTTTACTGTAGAAAATACTTGTACTGGCTGCAAAACTTGTGAAAAAGTGTGCCCTGTAAATAATATAAAAGTAGATAAGAAACCCTTATTTATGAATAATTGTCAGAGATGTTTGGCATGTACTAATAATTGTCCACATAATGCAATAAGAGTTAAAAAGGAAAAAAGTAAGACTAGATTTATTAATCAAAATGTTACATTGAAGGAAATAATAAATGCAAACAATTAATCTGTCTTCTTCCATTATTTTCTTTTTTTATATATTATATGTCATGACAATTATTATGACTTATAATTAATTGTATATCAAACAATAATAACAATAAAACAGGTGAAAATCAAAATGTCTTAGACAATTAGGGAGGCTTTAATGTGAAAAGAAAGATAATTTTAAATCTGGCAATAAGTCTTGATGGATATATAGCTTCAGAAGATGGTGGATATGATTGGATAGTTGGACATGGAGATAATACATTAAATACTGAAAATAAATTTGATTTTGACAAATTTCTAGAAGGTATAGATATAGTAGTTATGGGTAAAAATTGCTATGACCAAGATATGCACAATGATTATAAAAATAAAAAAGTATATGTAGCAACATCTCAAAAACTTCAAAATCAAGATAATCTTCATTTTATTAATGGAGATATTATTAAGATAATTCAAGAAGAAAAAGAGAAGGACGGTAAGGATATATTCCTATTTGGAGGTGGAGGTCTTGTAGACAATTTTATCAAAGCAGATATTATTGATGAATTTATAGTTGGAATAATTCCAATTGTATTAGGAAAAGGAAGACCTTTATTTTTAGAAAATAATCCAATAATAAAGCTTCATCTAGATGGGGTTTTTGTGGAGAACGGTATTACTATATTAAAATATACAAAAAGAAAAACAGAAGATTGTTAATTGAAGATAAAAAACTATGAAGAGAGTTTTTTGATGTTATATTTACAAAAACAGGTTTTTATTGTAGAATGTATTAAAAGCAATGAAAAGAAGAGTAAATAAAATAATTCATTTTCAGAGAGCTCTAGATGGTGGGATTGAGCAATGGATTTTTATTGAAGAAGGTCTTGGAGCTGCACACTGAGTCTATTTTATCCGATAGCTAGTAATCCGTGATACTCTCTCACATATAAGTGGAAGATAACGGCTACACGCTCTTGGACAGAGTACCCATTGAGGGGATAAGTTAAACTAGAATTCAGATGGGGATGAAAGCCCAGCATGAATCAAGTTTCACTTAATAGAGGTAGGATGTGACGGAATACCCCGTTATAGGTATAGAGTATCTCATTTTTGATGTACTTGAAGAGGTGTATACGGCAACGCATACATAAACTGAGGTGGTACCACGAATTTATAACTTTCGTCCTCAAGATTAGAAATCTTGGAGGTGAAGGTTTTTTTTATTTGTATTAAGGAAATATCAGAAGAATAACAAGTAAATCCGCTTTCTTGCCTGATAAAAAACTTAAGGCAAAATTGAAAGTGTTATTTTCTTTTATATGCCTGAATTAATCAATAAATAAGTAAAGGTGGTAACAAAAATGTATGAGCAATATGAAAATCTAAATGAATTAGAAAATATAATGACAAATGCAAATGAATTTATAGTGGAGAGAATAAAAAAGTTAAATAAACTTAGTGAGTTAGGAATAAATCCATATCCTTATAATTACGATTTTAACAAAAAAACTTATACAAAAGAGATATGTGATAATTTTGATGCTATTGATGAAAGTAAAGTGTTTTCTTTAGCAGGAAGAATAATGTTTCTTAGAAGAATGGGAAATGCAACTTTTGCTAATATAGTAGATGAAAGAGGAAATATACAGATATTTTTTAGTAAAAAGTTAATTGGAAGTGAAAATTACAATGTTTTAAAATTAATCGATGTCGGCGATATTGTTGGGGTAGAGGGAACTGTATTTAAGACTCAGACTGGAGAAATAACTATTAGAGCAAACAAATTTGAATTGTTATCTAAATCAATAAGGACCCTTCCTGAAAAATATCATGGGATTCAAGATTCAGATTTAAGACAAAGACATAGATCTTTAGATATGATAATGAATTCAGACGTTAAGGAAAGATTTATAAAACGTTCTAAAGCAATTACTGCAATTAGAGAGTATTTAAATAATATGAATTTTATTGAATGTGATACTCCTGTACTTGATACTAAATATGGTGGAGGAGAAGCAAAACCATTCAAAACTTTTGTTAATGATTTAGACTCAGAAGTATATATGAATGTTTCTCCAGAATTATATTTAAAAAGACTTATTGTTGGAGGAATAGAAAGAGTTTATACATTTGCAAGATCTTTTAGAAATGAAGGAATTGATAGAACACATTATCCAGAATTTACTCTAATGGAATGTTATATGTCCTATGCGGATTATGAAGATATGATGAGAATTATGGAAGGAATATATGAATATGTGTTTATGTCTGTTAATGGCTCTACTAAAATAAAATATGGTGAAGAAGAAATTGATTTTAAAGCTCCATGGAAGAGAGAAACTATGTGTAATCTTGTAAAACAAGATACAGGAATTGATGTGGAGAATTTCACTAAAGAAGAAATTATAAGTAAAATTAAAGAGAATTCTCTTTTGCTTGAAGAACAAAATGAAGGTTTAAATATAAATGAAGTTTCTAAAGGAGAATTAATAACAAATCTTTTTGAAGCATATAGCGAGAAGAAATTAATACAACCTACTTTTGTTATAGACTTTCCAAAAGAATCATCACCACTTTGTAAAGTTCATAGGGAAAATCCAGATTTAATTGAAAGATTTGAACCATATGCCTATGGAGTAGAGCTTGGAAATGCTTATTCAGAATTAAATGATCCATTAAGGCAGCGTATATTATTACATGATCAAGCTGAAAAATTAAGAGGCGGACTAGAAACAGCAAGCCCAATGGATGAAGAATTTGCTATAGCTATTGATACAGCAATGCCACCAACTGGAGGCCTAGGCATCGGTATTGATAGAATGATAATGTTTCTAACTGGATCAAATACAATAAAGGATGTTATTGCATTTCCTTTAGTTAAAAGATAAAAATAGAAATACTACAGATATTCAAACTTATGAGTATAGCTCGCCGAAATAAGAATTATGTTGTTGTTCCAGTTTCTAAGGAATTATGATGTATGATTCTAAGAGTACAAGTTGCATCCAAGACGCTAGCCTCAAAGGCGAGCTTTGAACTAGCATACTTGGAACAACTTTTACTCTAATAATCAAAACCATCAAATTCCTAATGAAACATTTCATATTATGACCCTTGTGGTTACAAAAGCATAATCCTTATTTCTAGTTTAGAGATATTTTATAGTATGGCTTTAGCTTATAATTAGTTTGTTTTATAGAGAAACAAGAATAAAAACAAGTATATATTATAATAATGGACTTAAATAATTAACTGGAATACTTAGAGAAATAAGAGCTTTAGGTATTCCCTTTTTTTATTTTTATGAATGTACTAAGCAATAGGGCGCAAGAATTTTAATAAGGCTTTGTAAAATTTAGAGAGATATTTAAAACAAGCTCAAAAACATTTAGTTAATATTCTTATATGGTAAAGAATATATATTCTCCACCATATTTATTCTTCAGAATACTAGAATATATATTCTGATATTCTAATATTCTGAAGAATATGCTGGAATAATGCGGATTTGAAGGTTGTTGGCTTTAAAAAAATCGATTTTTATATGATTTAAGATAGGAAAATACGCCTTAAATATTAGTAGAGAAAAATTTTAATCGAGTAATAAAATTAGGGAGCGCATTTTTAAATGATTAGGCATGAAATAAAAATTGAATTAAAAAGAGAAAAGACTTTTGTAAAAAAAGATGGACCTGTAATATTTATTATATCGTTGGAGTGGTAGCAATCGTTATTTTTCCAATGAATGTAGGTAGAGTCCTATGGCTGCATTACATTTTATGGGCATAGGGCTTAAGATAGTGGAAACAGTTTGTGAATTTAATTAGCATTGATATTATGAAAAAGTAAATTATTGTATCAACCCATTAAGATATTCGTAGTTATTTGGAGATATTGTCCGTAGTTAGTGGGCTCATCTATTTTTATTTTCAAAAATGACTTTGCATGAATTGAGAGTACAAAAAAGAAACCGCCATTTCTGGCGGAAGAGTATCTATTGATTCTGGTTTCTACATTTAGTTGGGAGTTTACATTACCATAGCAGGATGCTATCAAGGAAACCAGATTAGAGTTTTATTTTACTATATTAAAAGTTCCTTCTTTTCTAGGTGATGCTTTAGGTTCTTCTTTACTGTTATAGCCCAAAACAGCAGTACCAAACACTGCATAATCTTCAGGAACACCTAGTTCTGTAAGTACGCTTTTAACTTTAGGATCTTCTACAGTAATAGCTAATATATGAATCCAGCAAGATCCAATATTAAGTGAATGAGCAGCTAAAAGCATGTTTTGAAGTGCAGCAGCACAATCAGATTCCTTTGTAGGTAAAGTTTTATCATAAGCCGTAATGACTATTGTAGGCGCATTATAAAATGGATTGAAATTAGGATTTTCACCCATTTTTCTATATTGTTCTATAGACGACTTTAACATAGCCTCTTTTATTGCAGAAATTAGCTTTTCAATCTTTTCTTTATTTTGAACTGCTGTGAAATGCCAGCCTTGTTTGCTCATAGCTGTTGGAGCAAATTGGGCAGCCTCTAAAACAGTATTTAAGTCTGCATCAGAAATTTGATCTTCTTTATAAGTTCTTATACTTCTTCTTGTTAAGATATTTTGTATTACTTCATTCATAGTTTTTCTCCTTTCAATTTAAAAGACATTTTAATTTACGTATTTACTAGATGATAATAAAATATGTAAGATTTTTGCTTAATAAAAGACATCATTACCTTTGACTAATACATAAATTGAATTTATAATTAACCTATCAAAATTTAAATGTAATTTATAGAGTAATATAATAATATCAATATGTATATCATATGTCTAATTAATATTTTTCATTAAATCAATAACTAAAAGTTATAGGTTGTTATTAATGTTTTATAACTTAAAATATTATAAATTAAGGAGTGCATTTATGAACTGGCAGCAATTAGAATATTTTAAAACAGTAGCAGAAACACAGAATTTTACATCGGCAGCTAATTTACTTTCTGTAACACAGCCAGCCTTGAGTAAAGCTATTTCAAAATTAGAAGAAGAGTTGAATGTACCATTATTTGAAAAAAACGGTCGCAATATAAAATTAACTCGTTTTGGCAGTATGTTTTTAATACATGCTAACGCTGCAATAAATGAGATTAGTAAAGGAATTCAGGAATTACAGGATATAATTAATCCTATGGCAGGTACAGTTTCCATATCTTCACTTTACACTATTGGAACACATTTTATTCCTTCGATTATAAGTGAGTTTTTGAAGGAGAGTCCAAATACAAAATTTGAATTTGGGATTCAATCAACTTTTAATATTTTAAAAGGCCTTAAGGATGGTAAGTTTGATTTTGGCTTTTATGATGAATTTGAAGATATTAAAAGGTATGAAGAAATAGAGTCAGTTCCTATAAAAAATGAAGAGCTTGTTCTCATAGTCCCTAAAAATCATCATCTTGCTGATAAAACAGAAGTATTTCTAAAAGGTCTAAAAGAAGAATCGTTTGTGTTTTTTTCAGAAGGAATCAAAGGAAAAATGTGTTCTATTTTCGAAAGCATTGGTTTTGTTCCAAAAACATCTATAGAATATAATGAAAGCAGTATGGTGGTAACAGGTTTTGTTAGTGCAGGTCTTGGTATTTCTATAGTTCCTAACACCCCAAATTTAATAACAGAAGAAGTATCAGTATTAAAAATAAAAGAACCCAACTGCTATAGAACTGTGCATATGGGATGGTTGAAGAATGGATATATGACTCCTTCAGCCAAAATATTTAAAGATTTTGTTATTGAGGCCTCCTCAAAAATCGATATTTAATAAGATTTGCATTAAAGTATAGTTTTTGAGTAATTGTTTATGCAGATTGATGAAAAAATCCACCGTATTGGTATGCACAAGATAATGACAAAAGAATAATTAATGATTTAGTTGAACCTAGTGGTTTGCAATTCTATGCTGAAATGCAACAAGAAGAATGGGATGAATGGTTTAAACTATTTAAGACGAAGGCTTCAGCAACATTAGGTTTTGAAGTAGGGGAACCAGGAGATGGATTTGAGTTTTATAATCTATAGATATTAAATTACATTTATCAAATATCTGTTGTTACTATAATTTACTAAGTACTGTTATTTTATTAGTAAAATAACAAGGGAAACAGATAAATTAAGTAGAAATATATTAACAGGGTTGAGCTAACTAATCTGATTTCTAATAAGAAAGGAATTAAAATAAAAAAATGATAGGACTTTTTTTATACCTAATATTCATGATAATCCCAGTAGTTGCTGTTGTTATTATTAAAAAGAAGAATAGAGGATACTGGTCAGATAAGGCCATTGATCAAATAGGTGGAATGTTTAACCTGGCTTTAATAAGTGTATATATTGTATTATCAATAGTAAGTCTCTTTTTATGTGTATTATCGGCAATGTCCGAGCTGCCAAACTCTCACACATTT
This sequence comes from Clostridium sp. YIM B02569, assembly GCF_022320765.1. Classification (NCBI taxonomy): domain Bacteria; kingdom Bacillati; phylum Bacillota; class Clostridia; order Eubacteriales; family Clostridiaceae; genus Clostridium; species Clostridium sp. YIM B02569. The sequence goes on from NZ_JAKJJX010000015.1 coordinate 21,559, forward strand.
AATGCACGAGATTATATCTTACTTATAATGCCAGTACTTTCTGTAGTAAGTATTTCTCTTTCTTCAATATTAAGAATTAAGGGTAAAAGCATAATATCATTTTTGATTCAATTTTTAGCTCTTATAATTTTTATATTAAATCTAGTAATTACTTAAACTATATATGTATAGAAGTTATATATCAAGTTGATAAGTTGTATAGAAGTGGTCGTATATATTATCTTAAATAAACTTGAGGTGTTTTTAATTCAGAATACTGAACGTTAAAGTTTAATGAATGTTAGGTTATTTTATTTATTACAAAGAAAACTTTACATTATTTATATAACAGGGATTATTTTAGTATTGAGTAGGCAAGTTGCAGCATAAAAAAATGAAGGAGAATTTCTTATGGAAATACACAATGATAATTTGAATATTCATTACTCATCACCAGATTATATATGGGATAAATTAGCTGAATTATATTCTGAAATGCCAGGATGGAGTGGTTTTATTGATGGAATTCCTCATTGGTATGCACAAGATAATGGTAAAAGAATAATTACTGCTTCAGTTGAACCTAGTGGGCTGCAATTCTATGCTGAAATGCAACAAGAAGAATGGGATAAATGGCTTGAACTATTTAAGATGAATGGTTCAGCAACATTAGGTTTTGAAATAGGGGAACCAGAAGATGGATTTGGGTTTCATAGCTATAGTTAATCAGTTTTGAAAAAGAGTGCAACGAAGGAAGTATTGGAGATATTAATGATAGTGATTGGACAGTAAATGCAGGTGCTTTTACGATGTTGAGTCCAATAGAAAAAGTATAAAATACGGGATAAATAGTATTAAAGAGATTATAGTACAAGATAAATGAATCCAAAACCCAAATATGATGAGTTAAAATTTTTAGTCCTTGACTTTCTGGAAAGAATTGTTGAGGACTTTATTTATTTGGAGTCCAATACTTTGACTATACTTTATAAAAGCATGGTCAAACTTAAAAAAGAAAAACATTCTTAGTATAAAATTTATAACAAGTTACATATTTAGTATATTGTAATTTATAGTGGAATGTGGTATATTGACATCATAAGTTACATAAATATATTAATGTAACTTGTAATGCTTGATCAGGACTTTAACAGAGTTTGCGTAATCAATTACGATTAACCATAACTCTATTGGACATAGTTTGGGTGATTGGACATGATTTTTTGTTTAAAATGAAGCAACCATTAAAAGGTTTATATCTAAGATAAATAAAAAATATGATATGACAATGGATAAATTAAGTGAGGCTAATATGAAAGCTCCTTCAAGGAATAGCTAATAATAGTGATTCAAGATAATAACTATACAAAATAATTATATGGATGATATTGATTATAACAAATAAGGAGGTAATTGAAATTGAAAAGTGTCATTTATTATTTTACAGGAACAGGAAACAACTTACAGGTAGCTAAAAAAATAGCTGAGGCATTGCCTGATTGTAAGTTGATATCCATGGGTAAAGGGAAACATGACAGCAATGAAGTGTACGATTATATAGGTTTTGTGTATCCCACATATGCCTTGAATTTGCCACGAAAAGTAACACAATTTATAAGTGAAATGTCGTTTGAAAAAAGTAAAAATGCATATTTTTTTGCTGTGACTGGATGCGGCAATATAAGTGGTGTTGCATTAACTGTCCCTGCTAAAATTTTAGCAAAAAAAGGTGTGACACTTAATTTTGCAGAGAAAATTATTATGGTTGAAAATTATGTCGCGATGTATAAAATGAACGAGAGAAATCCAGAGAAATATCAAATTGCTACTGATAATATACCTGAATTAGTACAAAAGATAGTAGCTAAAACACAGCAGCCAGTGTGTAAGGTGAACGAGCCCCTTAATATATCGACTGCTATTGGTCAAAAATTAATATATGCTAGAAAAGACAAAGGTTTTAATGTTTCCGATGCTTGCACAGGCTGTAGAACATGTGAGGCAGTTTGTCCTGTTTCCAACATAGTAATGAAAAACAAAAAGCCGAGTTTTAAGCATAATTGCGAACAATGTATGGCGTGCGTTCAATGGTGCCCAAAGCAGGCTATTAACTATAAGAATAAGACACAAAGCAGGGGACGTTATACTAATCCTAGTATTAGTTTGAAAGAATTAATAGACGGCAATAAATAGAAAAGTAAAAATTAAATTTGGAGCCTCTTGCTGGTTTGCACTGTCAATCATGGCTTTGACCATTTTGGCTGGATCACCAATAGAAACAATTGATTCATCTTCAAGGATACGCCTTTTAATATAAATAATAAGAAACTTTATTTAGGAGCATTTGTAGGAAAAGCAGGCTGATGGAATAGGTAAAGCAATAGAATGGATTAAAAAAAATTATACTAGTGCCTTTGCCATGGAAAAGTTAGGAAAATCAAATAATATGAGTGTTTCAAGTCTTCATCATAAGTTCAAAGAAGTGACTACCATGGGACCATTACAATATCAGAAAGAGCTTCGTCTTCGTGAGGCAAGACGTTTTATGTTAAGAGAATCTTTGGATATAACGAGTGCAGCAATGGTAGTTGGTTATGAAAGCTCATCTCAATTTTCTAGAGAGAATATAAGCGGCTTTTTGGAAAGTCACCACTTAGAGATATAAGAGATTTGAGAAAAGATTCTGGAACTGATATATTAAAAAATGGTATATAAAGGAAAAAGTAAGAAATAATACGTCAAGATTAAATAATTAAAAAATTATGAATAAAAATAATACTGGCATGATTTTTCTTGTCAGTATTATTTTTTACTCATAATCTACTATTAAGTTCATAGAGCAAAATGATAAAAAATTCTGGGGAAACATGGTATATGTATTTAATATGTTATATGATACTAAGAGAAAGGCAAATTTCAGTTTGTATTGTTATATTATTTTAATGAAGAATGAAAGTATAAGTGTTACAATTGTAAATTTTAATTTGCTAATCTTAAGGGGGATTGGGTAAAAAAATGAGTAGAAAAAGTATAGAAAAATTAATTGTCAAGGGATTGATATTAGTTGGAGTTTTAGCAATGTTTCCAATGGGGGCAGATGCTGAATGGAAAAAAGATAATAACGGATGGTGGTATACAGAAGGAAGCTCATGGTCAAGTGGCTGGAAGTTTATTAATAATAACTGGTACTATTTTGATAGCAACGGATATATGAAAACAGGATGGATAAAAGATAAAAACGATTGGTATTATTTATATGATAGCGGAGAAATGGCTAAAAATACTAGTGTTGGCGGTTATGAAGTGAATGCTGATGGAGCATGGATTCAAATAAAAGAAAACAATTCATCAAGCAATATTGTAAATTCAACAGATGTTAACAATAACAACACTACTGAAAATATTGACCAAGCTGTAAGCAAAGCCATAAAAAGTAGAGGGACAAATTATCTAAGTGGAGAAGCGGCTACAGAAGGGCACATAGTTTTAGATGTTGAAGAAAAAGATAATATCGTGAAAGTTTACACTATTTCAAGTTTTGGTTATTTTGGCTTTGAAAATGGGATTTTCACAGAAATCAGTGGAAGTGGAGCTATTCCTACGGTAATGACATTCTCTAAAAATTCAAATGGTGGTTATTCATTAATCGAATATAAAGAACCTGAAGATGGAGAAGAATGTGAAAATTCTATAAAACAGATGTTTCCAGAGAAGTTATGGGACAAGGTTTTAAAAGGTCAGGAAAGCTATTCGCAGCTTGCAGAATCAAAAGAGAATGAGGCTAAAGAATACCTAAAACAAATTGGTAGAACTGCTGAGGTGAGCTCAAAATATGTTGAAAAGAAACGTCCTAATATTAATGTTGCAGCAGAAAATAAACTATTTGTATACTTGGGGAAACATGACTCATTTCTAAATGACTGTCCTTATTGGATAGGAACAAAAGAGCGTGTGGAAAATGGCGTAAGACTAATTTATGAAACATCTCAAAGTAAAAGCACTGATGGATATGATTTAATCACTTTTAAAGAAACGAAATCAGATGGAACAGTTGTTGAAGAACGTAGCTATAAAATAGTAGGAGATGAACCAGAGCTTCAATAGAAATTGTAGAATTCTCTAGTAAATAATAAGCTTGTAACACTATATAATAATTTTTAAAGCAGAAATTAAAAGTGGATTTTACAGAAATATTCTATAACTTACTCGTTATAGTAAATTAATGGTCTTAATATAGAGTTGGGGGTATTATATGAGTAAAACATTACTCTTTAACAAAGTTATTTATTCAATATTTTTTATATGTACAATAATTACATGTATTATTGTTTATAGCAACATAGATAATGGTATGGCTTCAAAATTTGTGATTGGCTATGCTGTGTTTGCTCTATTTATGTTATTGTATGTGCCTATAATTACTTTATTTAATGCAAGAAAACTGAAATGGGATCATCTTAGAAAAGTATTAATTAAATTTGTCATTATGTTTGCAACATTTTTTGCACTTAATTGCGTTTTCGATTACATCTTTAAAAGTCCTAATGTGGACCTACTTAATGCTGCTTCTCATGCAGTGGGTTTATCTTTTGGTTTAGCTTTTGTAGATGTTACATTTTTAGAAAGAAGAAAAAAATAAGGATATGCACTTTTCTGTTTCGATTGCTAAACATACCCCTGATTGCATTAAAGATAATTGTCATGAGAAACTGCTAAAATATAATCCCTAATGTATTTATTGCATATATATTGCAAAAATAATTCTTCATCATAATTCTAAAAATATTGAAAGAATTTTAGCCGTAATTTTGAAATGTGCATTGTGAATTGCAACATATATATATAAATTTAATGAGCTATTATCGGACTCATTAATCTTTTGAAAAATGTTTATGGGAAAGTTGTTTGCTTCTCCGCGATGCTTCGGGAGAAACAAACATTTCCTGCAAGAATAAGGTGCTGCCTGTTTTAAACGTGGCTAGAAGTTTTACCGTACCTGGATGGTATAGTGATTTTCTTCTACTTTACAACAATCAGTTTAGTTTTTGCCCTATTTCCTCAGCTTGATTTAACATTTCTTGTTGACTAAGGATATCATCCTTACTGTGCAAGTTTCCTGCGATGATATTACCTGCATTCACCATTTGACTATAGCCGCCAAAAATTTGATTAAGATATTCTGTAACATTTTTAAACGCTTCAGCAGGTGCACCGCTACATGTAACAGTTATATACTTTTTCCCTGGTAAAAGTCTTGTGGTATGATTGGATTCCACAAAAAACGTAAATAGTCTATCTAGGAAATTTTTTGTATAACCGCTCACGTGCACCATATAGACTGGTGTTCCAACTATAATGCAATCAGCATCAGCTATCTTAGGTAAAAGTTCAGTCATCTTGTCTTTAATAGAACAATATTCTACCTTATTTGCTTGACATAAACCACAAGCCCTGCAGCCTTTATTATCAAGTTCTGCTAAATTATAAGTTTCAACTTCATGTCCATTTTTCTTAATGCCCGAACAAATGGCATCAACTATTTTTGAAGTATTTCCGTCCTTTCTTGCACTGCCTACAAAAGCTATAACTTTCATTTTTATTACCTCCTAATATCAATTCAAAATTAAAAGAGTATTCGAACCAGCATAACATTCCAAGATGATAGGCTAGTACCGGTTCAAAGACTAAATTAATTATAAATGTTACATAACAAGAATATTTGCCTTTTTCAATTATCTTTTTGCCTTATTCTCCAGATATTTATTTTTTCTCAGCCACATTAGAAAACTGAGGGTGTTAAACCGGCAGAATATTCTTCATTAATATAAGGAAAGTCTGCAAGCTCATAAGGCAGCAGGCATGGTAAATCAGTGATTGGAGTCTCTTTTTGGTGGATCAAAAATCATATCAATCACTATAAACTCAAAGCTATATTTTAGATTAATATATTTTGGGCGTTCGTCTATATAGTCTTCCTATATCTTTTCTAGGGGGAGCTCCATAAAAAGCGCTGTAATCTCGGCTAAATTGAGAATTACTAACATAACCTACCATTCCGCTGGCAGTGGTCGCATCCATGTGTTGGGACAGCATTAGATTCCTCGCTTCATGTAGACGCAGAGCTTTTTGATATTGTATAGGGGACATCAAAGTGACCGCTTTAAAATGATTATAGAAAGAGGATTCACTCATATGTGTCAGTTTGGCTAAGTCTGAAACTTTAACTGACTGAGGAAAATTTTTACGAAGCCAAGCTATTGCATCTGACACTTGATGTACTCCTGAGTCTGCAAATCCCATGGCCGCAACATGAACTCCAGCAGAACTGCGAAGTAGGCGAATTAGAATTTCGTCCATAATTAGTGGAGCAATGAATTCCACATCCCCTGGTTTTTGCAAGCACTCTAAAAGCCTTATCATTGCATCAATAATGTTTATATCTGCATTCATAACATGTCCAGCACGCCACTGTTTTATTTCAGGCAGACCATGAGAATATACTTTCGGAACAATCTCAGCAATCCGCTCGGGATTAAGATCTAGCCTTATAATAAGGAGAGGCTCGGATTTAGTTGCCTTCATAGTTTGCAGAGAAATTGGCAGGGTGATTGGATTCATTAACATTTGTGATTTATCAAGCTTGTATGTCTCGTGACCTATTGAGATAGACCTTGCTCCTTGGGCAACAATACTTAAAGAAGGTAAATAGAAAGTCTTTGGACAATCTATCTCTGTTCCTGAATAGCGAACGATAGACAGACCAGAGATTGGCAGATCTAAAACACCATCCTGTGGAGCAAAGGTATATAGCAGGTGTGCTAATCGAGTCATTTTTGTTTTGAGTAATCTTTCAATGCCATCCGATTCTGGAATTACATACTCACGATATACATTCATGATTTGAAAACGCTCCTTATTATATAAATTTCATTATCATATTTCTAATTTAGATTATAAATATTTAGTTATCTATTTAAATATAATAGCAGTTTATCATTGAAATTTATATAGAATATGTGAGATATCTTCGAAATGAAAAGTATCGAAGGAATTAGTCAGATTCATTTATACTGAAAGTATACGTGTCAGCTAAAACGTATGCTTTCAGTTTACATTTAGTAAAATATTGATTTGTGCTTAATTTAACGATTGGGAATGAGTTCTCTTACATTTATTTGAGGATTGTGATAGCGACCTCTCTTAACAGTAGTTTTTTTATATTGTATAGATTTTTGCGGGCACCATTGCATACAAGCAAGACATGATTCACATTGATGCTCCCATTTTGGTTTTCCATCGTGCATAACTATATTATTTGCGGGGCAGACCTGAGAACATAAACCGCATCCTATACATTTTTCATCAGTCCAGAAATTCTTTCCCATACCTTTTGGCCTAAAGGTAGCAGTGTATAGTAAGTTGTAAACAGAACTCATAATAGCATTAGACTTATATTTAATATGTTGCTTGCTTTTTATAGCAAGAGCTATTGTACTTATCTGTTTTTCTTCATCGTTGAAAAGTTTATTTTGCTCTTCTTCAGAAACGGTAGGAAACATCAGCTGATCACTGCCAGGCATAAATACACAAAAAGATGAAGCTAAATTAATGTCTTTTTTGCTTAGTATTTTTTTTATTTGATTAAGAGCAGCACCTACCATTCCTCCACAAGTTGCTATAGCAAAAACATAGGTATGTTTACCAATCGGCAAGGTTTCTATAAAATTTTTTACAATCACAGGTAGTCCAAAATTATATACTGGAAATACAAAACCTATTTTATCTGATTGAGTGTCTTTTGATGTTGGAATGCTTTTTTTAGAGATTTGTATTATCTTAGTATCAGTTAATTGTTCACTTAAATCCTTTGTTACTTTTAAACTATTTCCTGTAGCGGAAAAATAATAAATTGTTGTACTCATAGTTGTATCACTCCTTGATTTTCTTTAGTACGTTTATTATACTTAGATCATATATATAGCACAAGTACGCAGAATATACAGACTAAGTATATTTAAGCGTACTGACTTTTAAAACCAAAGGAGAATAAAATAAATGATAGACATAACATTTAAGGAGTATCAAGAACAAATAAAAGATGTAAGAATTGATAAAAGTTGTGGGACATATAAAACATTAGAGATTTTCCAAGGAAAATGGAATATTCGAGTGCTATTTGAGTTAATGAAATGTGATTCTATTCGTTTTGGTGATTTAAAAAAACAAATAGGAGAAATAACTAATACAATGCTCACATCTACACTTCGTGATCTAGAAAACAAGGGCTTAGTTGATAGAACCCAATTTAACGAAGTTCCACCACATGTTGAATACTCACTATCTCAGGCAGGAAAAGATTTATACCTTATTTTTGTTGAAATGATGCTATGGAATAATAAGCATCAGTAAGCATATATTTATAACAACGTTTAATTAAAGATTGTCAAATTGGGTACATATTATTGTAAACGGGAATGCATACCGTTAAAGTATGATCATTCCACCAATTTAGACAACTTATCGATGTTTTTATGCAATATTTTCATATTTATGAAAGCGAATATAATTCCTATTGTTACCCAGATAGAAATTTCAATGGCAGAGTATCTCAAGATATTCTGGGCAAGTTTTAAAATATAGCAACATGGAATAACTGTTAGCCATGCTGTTATTTCACCAGGGACATAATGACGGTAGGATAATGGTAATAATATAATATGAAATAAGATCAGATGAACGATATTTGCTACAAGTAAACCGTACCACAAACCATAAAATCCACTAATGTTGCCAATCATAGTAGCTATAATCCATAAAATCAATTCTTCATATACACCAATTGCACATCCAGCTGTACTTTTTGTACCTCCAAAGGGTGTTATAGGAAGGCGGACATATTGTTTTAATTTTTTTTTGCACCAGTGTTTTGCCATAATAATTTCTTCCATATCGTGAACAATAAATAATAATGGAAACAACCATACGAACCATCTTAATTCATTCATTTTTCATTCCCCTTTTGTTATTTATTCTACTCATTTACTTTAATGCTTCAAACATCAATATCTAAGTGTTTATGCACTTAAAATACAAAAATTATACAAAGTGTTGTTTATCTATATAAACTTCTTTAAAATAATGGTATGGAGGAACTGCATATGAATGAAAATGATTTGCGTGTTATAAAAACAAAAAGAAACATAGAAGAATCTTTTATTTATCTACTTGGGCAAAAAGACTTTTACAAAATAACAGTACAAGATATATTGGACAAGGCTTTGATTAATCGCTCTACATTTTACAAGCATTATACAGATAAATACAAACTAGCTGAAACTCTTTGCAATGAAATATTTGACTTGCTAAAAACTGGTGTAAAAGATCGATTTGACTGTGATAATGTAGAAGATGCAATTATGGTTATAAAACCTTTATATCAGATATTATCTGTTAAACGAGAAGAAATTTTAGCTCTTTTTACCATTCATAAAGATACGATTCATCTGTATGATGATATGTCTGATTTTCTAAAGAGAAGTTTTTATGACCAGTATGAAACAAAAAATAAAAAGTCACCTGAAATTTTAGATTATGTATCATATTTATATGTAGCACTTGTTATGACTGCAATTAAGTGGTGTCTGCAAAACGACGGGTATGAAGAATTGACTAGTCATACTCAGCTTGTTTTAAAACTAGCAGAAGTGTTTGATTATCCATGTAAATGAATAGTGTTATCTAGAAAAAACAGATAATTTATAAAAATAAATAAGTTAAATAAAAGAGGTAGCAACTAAATGTGAGTAGGGGCTACTTTTTTTAGTCACAAGCACTTCTAACTGTCTAGTTATATCATACCTATATTAAAATTTTTAATAAATTATTGTGATAAATAGCAAAACAATATATAATAAGGAACGGTTGATACGATTTATCAATTGATACAGAATATCGATTAATGTGAAGTATTATAAAGTTACAAAAGGAGATTTTTATGGATAGATTTTATGAAATGGAAAGCTTTTGCATGGGAACAATAATAAGTCAGAAGGTTTACGGAGAAAATGCAAAAATAGCAGCAATTGAAGTTGAGGATGAAATGAAAAGATTAGAGAGACTTATGAGTTTCTTTTTAGAATCTAGCGAAGTGAGCAAGTTAAATAGAGCTGCTGGTCAATATGAAGTTAAGCTTAGTGATGAAGTTTTATTTGTATTAAATAAAGCGAAACATTATTCAGAGATTTGTAAAGGGAGCTTTGATATTACTATAGCTCCACTTGCTAGACTATGGGGAATCTTTACTAGTAGTGAAAAAATTCCTTTACAAGAAGAAATTAATGAAGCTTTAAAACTTACTGGGCATAATTACCTAAGTATAAATAATGAGTTGAAGACATCAAAACTTGAAAAATCAGGGCAATGCGTGGATTTGGGGGCTATTGCAAAAGGTTATGCTGCTGACAGAGCAATTGAAATATATAAACAATATGGAGTAGAATCGGCTTTTGTAAATCTTGGAGGCAACGTAGCAGTTCTTGGTAACAAGCCAAATGGAGATCCTTTTAGAGTTGGTATTCAAAACCCATTGCTTCAAAGAGGGCAATGTTTAGGAGCAGTGAATGCAGCAAATAGAACAGTTGTTACGTCTGGAGACTACGTAAGATATTTTGAAAAAGATAATAAAAAATATCACCATATTTTAGATCCTAGAACAGGTTATCCTGCAGAGTCTTCTTTAATGAGTACAACTATAGTATCAAAGGAGTCTATAGCTGCAGATGCACTGTCTACTGCTATATTCATATTAGGACTTGAGGATGGAATTAAGTTAATTGATAGCCAAGAAGATATGGAGGCTATATTTATAACTAAAGATAAAGAAATACATGTTACAAAAGGTTTAAAGGAAGATTTTACTTTCTTTAAAACTGAGGGTTTTACATTAGTGTAATCATAGAAGTTTCAGACATATTATTATTTTTCATGTGTCTAAAAAGAAATTTGGGATTGAAATAAGTTCGAATAAAAACTTTGGAGTGCAGTTAATTTTAAAATTTAACTGCTGATAATCTTTTATAAAAATATTTAATGCAACTTATATAATTGTATTTTTATATTAGAAAGTCAGCTAAGAGACTCAAAAAGTTTTCGAGAAAAAAGATATTGAAAATCATTATCAACTATGGTATTGTTTTGTAGTAAAGTTTTTATATCTTAATCTTATAAATAATTTACATAAAATTTTTATATTAAGACGAAAAGATAAAAAGGTTTTAATGGCATTATTTTAATACATTACTTTTAAGTAAATCAATGAAATTGATAGCTTAAACACATATTTTATTATTTAGGAGGTCATTTATGCTTAGTAAGAAAAGCAAATTATTAATATCATTATTGGTTGTGGGGAGCAGCGTGTTTACAGGCTGTGCAAATTTCAATTCAGCCGAAAAATCATCAACTGCAAAACCGACTTTTGCAGCTTGGGAGAAAAAAGAAAATGTTTGGCCAGAGTGGGCAGAGCCAAGTGCAGTAGATATAGATGAGGATGTGAAATATGCAACTTTCCAATTAAGATCTTCCATTGATCTTGAAAGTGCTCATGATAATATTAAACAGTTACGTTATTTAATTGAAAATACAAAATCATCAGAAGAGACTCCTTCATATTATTATTGGATGTATAACCTTGGGGATAGTCTTTTAAAAGTAGGTGAATATAAGTTAGCATACAACTATTTAACAAAAGTAATAGACTTACCAGCTGATACAGTTGTTAGTGAAACTAGAAAAGACGGTAAGATAGTAAAAAATACAAAGAAAGACTTAAATTTAGATAGTAATGCAAAAATTATGATTTTAAAAATATTAGCAGTTGAAGGATATGATGAAGAATTTAAGGCTAAGAATAAAGATATTGAATATGATAGCCCAACTGATGCCTCAACAATAGCATTTGCACTTGGAACTTTAGGTAATAAAGAAGAAGCATATAAGACCTTTGAATTTGCATCAAATCCAGATAACTTTAAGGAAAAGAGCAAATTAAAGACTGCAACTTCAAATGTAGGTTCTGCAGCTTATGCTTTTTCAAATGGAGATTATGATAAAGTCTTGCAACTAACAGATAGGATAAGTAAAGAAGGTGTTGATAGCAAAAATTCATCATATTTTGAAGGTTTTGAAGATAATAACGAGTATGCAATGAGACAATGGAAAGCATCTTTTGCTCAAATTCAAGCTTATAGAGAATTAGCAGAGAAAGCTAAAAGTGGACAAGTAGCTGATTTAAAAGATCTTAAGGACGGAGAATATGAAGGCAGTTCAATTAGTTTTATGCAAAGTCCTGTAAATGTTAAAGTTACAGTTAAGGATGGCAAAGTATCAAATGTAAAAGCTAATCAAGCAACTCCTCAAGATGATAGATCTAATGGAGCTTTTGATATTATTGCAGATAGAATTGTGGAAAAACAATCTACAGATGTTGATACTATTTCTGGTGCTACTTTATCAAGTGAAGCTGTTAGAATTGGTACTTTAGAAGCATTATTAAAAGCTAAATAATTAGAAAGTTGGAGAAATAACTTGAAAGTAAATGTAAAAAAAATCGGAATAAGAAAGATAATTCAATTAATAGCAGCACTCCCATTAACTATAATGCTTATAAATAATTTTAGCTATAGTGCTACTATACTAGTTATAATAGCGGCAATTTGTGGCTCCTTTTATTGCGGATATTTGTGTCCTTTTGGTTTACTACAAGAGTTATCTTCTGCAGTAGGAAAGAAGCTCAAAATAAAAAAGAAAACAATACCAGATAAACTTGATAAGATATTGAGATTGCTTAGATATGTATTATTTGTTTTAGTAACTTTTTTCTCTATAGGTTTTATAAGTTCTTTATTAAAATTTGATGCGAGATCTAATTTGTTCTTAATTCTAACGGGTAAACCAGCTAAAATTATTATGTTTGTAAGTATTTTAGGATTTGCCGCTTTGTCTTTATTTTATAATAAAATTTTCTGTAAATATTTTTGTATTCAAGGGGCAAAATATGGACTAGCTAGTTACTTGAGGTTGTTTACAATAAAAAGAGATGCAAACTCCTGCATTAATTGTAAGCGCTGCGATAAAGCATGTGATATGAATATCAAAATATCTACCTGCAATAAGACAGTTAACTCGCTTAATTGCATAAACTGCTTTGAATGTATTAAAAATTGTCCTAAAAAAAATACCCTTACATATGGGATGGTTGAAGGTAAAACACGTAATATAAAAATTGCCTGCTCTCTGGGTGTATTATTGGTGTTTTTTTGTATAAATCAATACAGGCAGCAGACTAACATAAAATCAGAAGAAGTAGTAGTAAAAGAAGAAACAACTGCACCAAAAAAAGGAGAAGTTGATAATTCTGTATATTATGTTGGTAACAGCGCTGGGTATAAGGGTAATATAAAAGTTAAGGTAGGAGTTAGTGATGGCAAGATTACTAAAGTATCTGTACTAGAGCAGCAGGATGACTGGGATTATTACAGTAAAGCCAAAAAGGGTGTAATAAATGAAATCCTAGAAAAGCAATCTACTGATATTGATGTTGTTTCAGGTGCCACATATTCATCTAAAGGTATAATAGGTGCAGTAAAAGATGCTCTTGAAAATAAAGTAGTAGCGGAATAATTTCTTATAAGTTAATAAAAAGATCATATTCTTATGTTTAGAAGATCAATAATTATATAGAATGTGGTAATGAATAGGATATCTAAATTAACGCTGGCAATAAGCAGTAAAAGCTTTTGTCAGCGTTATAATTTTATTTTACTATAATAATTTTTATTTATTTGATAGAAATGAAATGGAATACTCTTAGAAAATTAAGGAGAAAGTATAAAAATGATAACTCTTAGGCTACTGATGTTTAAAAGAATCTAATAGCATCTCAATTGTGAATTTAATAAATGCTTCATTGTCTAAACCAAAATGATTTGTGTAGGTATTACCTGATAAAGAAATCATCTGGAAGAAGCCTGTAACAACAAAAATTGAGGAAAGGGCAAGTGTAGATATTTCTAAATCAGAACGAATACTTCTATCAGTTTTTCCTTCATGAAACATCTTAATTAGTTCTTCAAACAAGCATTTATCTAAATCAGTAAATTTGTCACGATAAGGAATATTCATCCCTTCAGAATTTGATTTTATAACTCCACACGTATTTGTTAATTGCACCATTTCAGGAAAATTACCAAAATAATTATAATAAGCATAGTAAGATAAACGTATTTTTTCAAAGCCTGTAGTCCCTTTTTGGCTTTCACTTTTTATCATCTTAAAAAGATTCTTATAGCCTCGTAATGAAACTGCAAAGAATAAGTCTTCTTTGCATGTAAAATATCTGTAAATTGTCCTCTTAGTAAACTCACATTTTTTAGCTAGATTATCCATTGACACTTTTTCAAATCCATATTTACAAAATAGCTCTTCAGCTGCAGATACTATGATATTTTCACGTTCTAATCGTTCTTTCTCTTGTCTTGTTAATTCCTTCAAGAAACATCTCTCCCATCTATTGACAAAGAAATAGGTAAAAAAGTATACTGATGGTATATTAGTATACTGATAGTATACCAATTTGTATGGATTTTATCAAGCAATCAGAAGCAAATGGAAGGGCAAAATAAAGAAAAGATATCAGATTTTAAAATTTAAAAAATGGTAAGGAGGTTATTAGAATATGAAATCAGTTATAATTTATTATTTTTCAGGAACAGGTAATACGGAACTTGTTGCTAACATGGTTAAAGAAGGATTTACGAATTATAAATACAAAGTTAGTGTAGTGAAAATTGAAGATATTCTAAAGAAGAATCTTGAAATAGACGTTGAAAAATATGATTTGGTTGGAATTGGATGTCAGGTTATTGGATTTGGTATACCTAATATAGTATATAAGTTTATTAATAGTATGCCTAAAGTATTGCAAAAAAAGGTGTTTATTTTTAGAACGGCAGGTGGTGTGGCACCAATTAATTATAATTCCTCAAGACCAATAATAATAAAACTTTCGAAAAAAGGATATGAGGTTTTCTATGAGAGGATATTCTCTATAAGCAGCAATTGGATAGATAAATTTGATGAGATAATTATTAAAAAACTCTATGAGGCAACAACTAAAAAGGTAGCTATCATGTGTAAAGAAGTTATTAACGGTGAAAGTCGAATACTTAAAACAGGAATTGGCCTTAAGGTGATTATGATAGGAGTTATGTCAATAACTCGATGGATATTTCCTTTGATTGGAAAAGATTTAAGTGCTAATGAATCATGCGCTCATTGTGGACTTTGCATAAGGAATTGCCCAACTAGAAATATATATGAGAGTAATGGTAAAATTAAATTTAATTTTTCTTGCTGCAGTTGTATGCGATGTGTTTACTCTTGTCCTAAAACGGCTATTAACTATAGAGTTTTTACTTTTTTCCGTATATCAGATGGATATAACATAAAAAAAATTATTGGACAACCACTTAATGAAAGGAAAATAAATAGCAAAAAGGTTCCTAAATTTTATTATAATTATATTAGCAATGGCAAGATGTGACTTTAATAATTCAAGTGGACATCATGATATAGAGATAGTTAAATTTGATTAAAAGTGAATAACAGGCTGAAGTATACTTTACAATCAGTGTTACATGGTAATAAGCACGGATTCTAAATAGAAACAATCCAGAAGCACCACTGTATTCTAATATTCTTTACCATAAATATGGTGAAGAATATATATTCTTCAGAATATGCTTGAATAATGCGGGGGTGAAGGCCGCAACCTTAAGAAAACACAGATTTTTACGTTATTTAAAATAGGAGAACATGTTCTAATATCGGCAGAGAAAAGTTTTGAGAGTATAATAAATTTATGGAGCGTGTTTTTTAATGATTGAGGATGAAATAAAAATTGAATTGAAAAAGAGAGAAGCCTTTTGTAAAAAGCAAATTGCTTTAGATAATTAAAAGATTTGCCTATGATGATAGCATTGTCTGGGGAAATATTCATATAAGAAGCTTATTAAGTATAAAATATTAGAATACTATATCATATATAAAAAGGAATGACTATTTATGAAAATTTTAATAGCACCTATGGCAGCAATGGCGGAGACAAGTGGTCCTTTTTCAAGAGCAGCAGCTTTATATAATAAATTAATAGAAAGAAAACATGAAGTTGCATTTTGCGCAGCAGAAGATATAAATTATAAAAAAATAGAAAATGTAAAAAATTATTATGCGCCAACTCCATCACCATTTGGAATGCCTATGTCTTTGGGAAAAAGAATGTTTAAAATTGGACAATTACTTGGAATTCAACAGAAGAAAAAGGTTAATAGTTATGAACAGGTGCTTCATTTTGTTGGAGCAATTACATACAAGCATTTTTCAGAAGATGTGTCTTGTATAAGAAAGGCAATACTAGATTTTAAGCCGGATGTGGTATATGCCGAATTTAGAATTGCGGCTATTGTTGCTTCAAAACTTGAAAATATTAAAGTTGTTACAGGATTCAGTTATCCTGCTTCGAAGTATTTTGCCTCTAATCCTGAATATAGCACAGGAGTTAAAAGATTTATTCAAGAAAATAAACTACCTCCAATCGAATCGGCACTTGATATATTTAATTGGGCCGATCTAAAAATAGTTCCAAGCTCATATGAGTTAGAACCCATTAATGATGAAAATTTAGTTTTTACAGGTCCGTTTTTTGTACCTAATTTTAAATCAGAATATCATAATAAAAATAAAATTATAGCATACATGGGCAACGGGACAATTTTACCAAAGAAAGTTATATACACTTTAACGCAAGCATTTGAGCAAACTAATTTTCAAATATATATTGCAACAGAACAAGTGAAACCATATAAGAAAAATAATATTAATGTAGATAAAAGATTTGATTTTAGTAAACTTATGCCAGAAGCCATAGCTTATATAAACCATGGTGGTCAAAATAGTATTATGACGGGTTTAATATATGGCGTACCTCAAATTGTATGCCCTGGAAATATATTTGAGAGAAAGTATAATGCAGCTTCAATATCTAATTTGAAGGCAGGTGTCTCATTAGAAACAAATATTTTTAATGCAGAAACGATTAAGAAAATAGTCAATGAATTTAGTACAAATAATATATATGCAGATAATTCTAAGAAAGCAGGAGAAAAATTATTAAATCTAGGAGGGACAAGTAAAGCAGTACAGGCTATAGAAAATATAATATAATTAACAATATTTTTAAGTATTAGTATAGCAAAATGAAAGATATAATTATTTGGCTGATTGCGTCTGGTATCATATTATTATAAAAAATTATGCAATTTTAATCTGATTTTAATCTTTCTTATATTTTAGATTAATTTTCTCTAAGTATTATATAAACATGATAAGTCAATACAAAGTTTTGGAGGATGATTAATATGGAAAGAAATGAAATGATTAAAATTTTAATGGAAAAGACTAAAGTAAGTTATAAGGAAGCAGAAGAAGTGTTGCAAGAATGTGACTTTGATCTTTTAGATGCTATAACTTATTTAGAAAGACAAGGAAAAGTTGAAAATGATGGAGCCAATACAATTATAGAAGTGGCTATAGATAATAATGAAGAAAATAAAAAAGAAAATGAGGAAAATCATAAAAAGAAAAGTGGAGGCATTGGAGAAATTATTGGTAGAATGTTTAAGTTTATAGGGAAGGTTATAAGCAAAGGAAATGAAAACTATTTTGAAATGAAAAAGGAAAATAAAAAGCCAATAAGGATATCACTTACGATAGCAGCGTTATTGTTAATAATCGGGTTTTGGCCTGTTTCAGTATTATTATTAGTTGGTTTATTTTTTGGATATAAATATTCAATAGCAGGTCCTGATATTAATACTGATAAGGTTAATGATATTTTGGATAAAGCTTCAGAATCAGCAGATAATATAAAAAGTGATTTTAAAGAAAGCTATAAAGGATAGGAGTAGTCTAATAGTACAGCACTAGAGGTTTTGAAATTATTCGAAGCCTCTAATTTTGTGTATATAAAAGCATTAGATTAAATGGTATAATTTATGCGATAGCTAGCATCCGTAACACTCCCCTTTATTCCAATTGGAGATAACGGCTGCACGCTACTGTACTAGGTGCCCCTTGTGGGTATAAGTTCAACTAAATTCAGCTGGAGTATACTCCGCCTGAAAAGTTTCAATTTATCAGATAGCCATGGATATGGAGGGTTAATATGGAAGATTATAAGCTTGTAGAAAAATTAAAAAACGAAGCTAATATAAGTTATGAAGAAGCAAAAATTGCGCTAGAAAAGTCAAACTGGGACATTTTAGATGCGTTTGTTTATTTAGAAGAAATGGGTAAAGTTCAAAAGCCTTCTGTTAATATCTTTTATACTAATGAATATAAGGAAACTCATAAAAATGGCGTGATAATTAATAATAAGGATCAAGGGAATAATTATAATAATTCAAAAAAGGATAATAGATTTGAAGGGGTTTTTGTAAAAGTATGCAAAATAGTAGATATATGCAATAATATTTTCTTTGAGATAAAGAAAGAGAATAAGATATTTCTTAGGATTCCAGTCACAGTGATTATAGTATTATTAATATTTGCGTTTTGGGCAGTTATACCTTTATATATAGTAGGTCTTTTCTTTGATTTTGAGTTTTCAATATCAGGAAATAGGGTAGAAATAAATAAGATTAATCATGTACTTAAGGAAATATCAGAAAATATTAAAAAGATAAAAGGTAAATTAAAGAGGGGATTTAAAAATGGTTAAAATTTTAATTGTTGAGGATGATGAGAAGCTTGCAAGATTTGTGGAGTTAGAATTGTTACATGAAGGATATGAAATCTTAAAAGCTGATAATGGAAGATTAGGACTTGAAATAGCTGAGAAGGGTGAAGCAGATTTAGTACTTCTTGATATAATGATTCCACAAATAAATGGATTAGAAGTATTACGTAGAATTAGGAAAAGTTCAGATTTGCCTGTTATAATGCTTACTGCAAGGGATGCTGTTATGGATAAGGTATCTGGACTTGATGCAGGAGCAGATGATTATATAACAAAACCTTTTGCAATAGAAGAGTTATTAGCAAGAATAAGAACAGCGCTTAAAAGAAGAACTGTTATTGAAAAAAGAGATACAGATATAATAAGCTGCGGATTATTGTCTTTAGATAAGATGAGACATAAGGTAACGTATGATAATAAAGAAATAGAATTAACAAACAGAGAGTTTACTTTACTAAAAATTTTATTGGAAAATAAGAACATAGTATTAACTAGAGATATACTAATGGAAAAAGTATGTGGCTATGATTATATTGGAGAAACTAATGTAATAGATGTTTATATAAGATTTTTAAGAACTAAAATAGATGATGCATTTAAAACAAAGATAATAACCACAGTACGTGGAGTAGGATACGTTATAAAAGATGAATAAGGTTAGTAAATCAAAAAATGTTATATCTATTACAATAAAATTGAATTCTATTTTTGTAAGAAAGCTATTTTCAAAGTTTCTTTGGATTGATATATTTTTAATACTCTTTCTTATCGGATATTGGTGTATTGATTTGGAAGTTAATTTCTATGGAGAATTTCTGTTAAATGCCAAAAGAACATTTATCTTTTTTCCCATAGAAAGTTCCACATATACAGTAGTTTTTGATAACGGTAAAACTATGATTAAAGATGCAAGCAGTTATTTATATATAATTCAAAGAGTAGCTCAATCTATAGCTGTTATAGAGGGAATATTCTTATTGAAAGAAATCATCTTTGGGACAATGAAAATTAGAAGGGCGCTAAAACCACTTGATGAAATAGCTCAAACTGCAAGCAGACTTAGTAATATGACCTTTGATGAAGAGAAGTTCCAAAATCTTGAAGAGGCTATCTCTAAAATTAGCCCTGTAACCTCTGATGAAAGAATATATACAGGGGATAGTGAGCTTCATGGATTAGAGGAGGCAATAAATAATCTTTTGGAAAGAATGAGAGATTCTTATAAACAACAAGCAAGGTTTGTTTCTGATGCATCTCATGAACTCAGGACTCCAATTTCAGTAATTCAAGGTTATGCTAATATGCTGGATCGATGGGGAAAAAATGATGCAAGTGTATTAAATGAGTCTATTGAAGCCATTAAAACTGAATCTGAAAATATGAAAAATCTAGTAGAACAGCTGCTATTTTTAGCTCGAGGGATTAATGGTAAAACACAGATTAACCCTAAAGAGTTTTTACTAAATGATATGATGAATGAAGTACTTGAAGAGTCGAAGATGATAGATGAAAAGCACATATATAAATACTACAGTTCAGAAGAAATAATAGTTCAAGGTGATATTAGTTTACTTAAGCAGGCAGCTAGAATATTAATTGAAAATGCAGCTAAGTATACTGAAGAAAATGAAGTTATAATGCTAAAAACAGGAATAAATGAAAAAGGGGAACCTTATTTTTCAATTCAGGATAATGGTATAGGAATGGATGAAAAGGACATACCACATATATTTGAGCGATTCTTTAGAGCAGATACAGCAAGAGTTAGAAAGAATGGTGGTACTGGGTTAGGGTTATCTATAGCAAAATGGATTGTTGATGGACATAAAGGATATTTCTCTGTACTAAGCAGAAAAGGCATTGGTACTAGGATAACAATATTTTTACCTAGCAGCTCGATAAATTTTTAACTGAAAGTATAAGTGAAGAAGGATACAGAAGAAGATATTTTAAAAATAAATCTATATAATAATATTTAAATTAAAATACTATTAACCATAATATATACGTTGCCAAAATAATTCTTCGTCATAATTATGATAATATTACAAGAATTTTAGCTATAATTGTAGATTTTGAGATGTGCTTTGTGAATTGCAATATATATGAAAACAGACAATTGAGTATTTACAAAATATGTTATAATTGGTTTATAGCATATTTTTAGGAGGATATTAATGTGAAAGTTTTATTAATCTGTTCATCTATACATCATGGCAATACGGAAAAAATAGCAAGGGTAATTGGCGAATCTATAAATGCTGATATAATAGAAACAAGAAATTTAAAGATAAATACATTAAATGAATATGATCTAATAGGTTTTGGTTCTGGAATATATTATGGGAAGTTACATAAAAATATTCTTGAGTTAATTGAAAAGTTACCAACTTTGTCTAATAAAAAAGCATTTGTTTTTTCTACGAGTGGACAGGGTAAAGCTAAATATAATGATTTTGTTGAACAAAAGCTAAAAGAAAAAGGGTTTAATGTTGTTGGTAGTTTTGCATGCAAGGGTTATGATACTTTTGGACCATTTAAATTAATTGGTGGAATCGCTAAAGGCAGACCAAATGATAAGGATTTTCAAAATGCAAAAGATTTTGCTAAAAAACTTATATCTTTATAATATTTTATCATTATTTACAAGCAAAAATAAATAACAGATTGAAATATCGCATTTAGAAAATGTGGTATTTTTTTTCTGCAGCTTTAAAGTGGGACAATGCGAGTAGGATTATTATATTTATTATAAAGGATTAAGAGATTTATAGACAATTATTTATAGGAATGGTAAAATTTAATATATTATTAATATTTATTAAGTTTTAGGGGATATAGGAGAGAAATATGAAAAAATTAAAATTAACAAAAGTAATAGCTATTACATTAGTAGCAGCTTCAGTATTGGCATTAAATCCGATAGGAGCAAATGCAGAATGGAAACAGGATGCAAAAGGCTGGTGGTATACAGAAGCAAACTCATGGGCTGAAGGTTTCAGAGTAATAGATGGGTATTTATATTTTTTTGATTCACAAGGCTATATGGATCATGGTAAGCCAAATGATTTTGGAGATAAAGTTGGATTAAATGATGATGGTCAATTTACAAATGTCACAATAAATGGAGCATGGGCTTTTTGCAAATTATCAGGTGAAATAGTAGCATATCTAGGTTCTGACAGCAATGTAGTAATTCCAGATAAAATTGATAATGTTGCAGTAACAGGTATAGGTAATAAGGCATTTTATAAACACAATAACATTAAAAATATAATTATTCCCAATAGTGTGACAAATATAGAAGACTCTGCATTTTATGGCTGTGCAAATTTGGCAAGCTTAAATATTCCAGCAAGCGTTCAATCTATAGGGGAAAAAGCATTAATAGGTTGTAGTAGCTTAGCAAATATATCTGTAGATGATAATAATATAAGTTATAAAAGTGTTGATGGAGTGTTATATAGTAAAAACGGAACTAATATACTATGTTATCCTGCTGCAAAAGTAGATAAAAATTATACAATTTCAAATGGTGTAATAATTATAGGAAATAGTGCGTTCAGTAAATGTACAAATCTAACAAGCATAGAAATTCCTGATAGTGTAAAAACCATAGATTACAGAGCATTTGAAGGGTGTACAGGCTTAACAGAGATAAAAATTCCTGACAGTGTAACAAGTATAGTAAATAGTGCATTTATCGGATGTTCAAACTTAACAAGTGCAAACATTCCAAGTGGTTTGACATCTATAGAACCCAGTATATTTGCAAGCTGCACTAACTTAACAAGCATGACAATTCCTAGCAGTGTAACCCAAATAGGAATGAGTGCATTTGGTGGATGTAAAAATACCAACTTTTATGTAAAGAGTGAAGCAATGAAACAACTTTTACGTAGATCTGGTGTAAATCAAAATAAGATTGTAGTAAGCGTTTAGTCATAAACAATAATTAAATAAATAATTTTATAGAGTGGTTTAAAAGCTGCTCTATTTTTATAAGCAAAATTTTTATTTCACATATAGATAAACAGTATATAACCTAGACTTGTGCAATAATCCACCGAAAGTAAAAACATTGTTATTTCACAGGACTATGAAAATTTCGCTGAAAGTGCTAAATTGTAGGTTGCACCACTAGTGCTTGCTCCCAATTTAATTGTGACAAGCATTAGTTGAACAACCTACAATTAAGAGCTTTTAACAGCTCATTTTCAATGCCTGCTGCATAAAAATGTTTCTACTTTCTAGTATGGTATTTATTGCAAAGTATAAATAAAATTCTTTATCTATATAGAGTATTTATGAGGTAAGGTATAAAATGCTATTTAAAAATTTCGAAGTGTGGTATTTACAAGATATGTTATAATAAGTGAAAGAAAAAATAGTGATTTGTGGAGGAGAAAGACGATGGTTAGGGTTGCTACTATAGATGATATTTTGGAAATAGAAAAGATATATAATGAGATTCTGGATTATGAAGAACAAACAGTGTCTTATACAAATTGGCAAAAGGGGCTTTATCCAACAGTTGATTATGCAAGGAGTGTTATTGATAATAATACAATGTTTGTTGGTGAAGACGAAGACGGAATATATGGATGCGTAGTACTTAATGGTATTCAACCCAAAGAATATGACAATATTTCGTGGGTTACTAAGGCAGAATCAAGCGAAATTATGGTCATTCATACTTTGTGTATTCGACCTTCTGCAAGTGGAAAAGGTAAAGCAAAAATAATGATGGAATTCATTGAAAAATACGCAAAAGAGAAAGGATATAAAGCTATTCGCCTTGATACTTATGAAGGCAATATTCCGGCTGCAACGCTATATCCTAAGATTGGATATCTTTATGTAGGTACAACAAAATTTCATTTTCAAAATGTAATATGGGAAGATTTGAAGTGTTTTGAAAAATCATTATAGGGCTGACTAGAGATTGATTAAGCAAAGGTGGGGATTTCTATTTTTCCAGATTTTATTAAGCATTATGATTTAATACGTTCAATACTTCGGGACGTTTTTTTATACGGATGTTTTTCAAAAGGTGACTTAGAAAGTAAAAATCATGGGAGCTCACGAAAAGTTAGTTATGAGATGCGCCGAATTAAACAATATATAGAGAAGGATTTTATTAAGATAGATAAAGATGGCAAGAATAAACTTTTAAGTTTAAGCTATGATGATATATCAAATACGAAAAACTTTTTAGTCAATACATATTTAAGCAAGAGTTTTACTAAAGCTGATATTATCTTATATTATTATTTGCTTTTAATTTTAAATTATAAAAATAAACCAATGGCCTTTTCAGATATTGAAAATGAGCTGGTAAGTGAAGAATTGATTGATTATGAAAATATAAGTAGTAAAACTATAGAAAGAAAGCTTAATGAATTAGCAAATTCTATGGAAATCGTATCAGTTAAGAAAAATGGACGAGTTAAAGAGTATTACATTTCAGAGGATATACTAAAAGAACTTGATAATGAAGAAATTCTAAAGCTTTATAATATAGTGGATTTATATAAAAATATTATTTTTCCTAATGTAAGTGGGCATTATTTTTTTGATACACTAAGGGATTATTTAGAATTTGAACGAAATGTAATACCAAAGGATAAGAATTGTTTCCAATATAAAAATCTGCATTTTCATCCTGTAATTGAAGAAGAATTGATTTTAAAAGTTATGAGAGCAATTGAAAATAGGAATGAGATAAGATTTAAAAATGATTGCAAAGCCACTCGTGTCAAGATGTATGATAATGAAGTGATTAGGCCTTTTAAGCTTAGATACGATGTTGAATGTGGAAGGTTCTACGTCTTTTCGTTTACTAGCACTGGAAGATGTATTAGTGCTAGGCTTGATAGGAAAGATGATATTGAGGTTTTAAAAACAAGATTTAATTATGAGGAATATGATGAAAAGTATAAATTAGCTATGGAAAAAAGTTTTTCAAGTGTGCCTCATAACACTGATACTCCATACGAAGAAGTTGAATTTGAAGTTAATATTGATTCTTTAAATGAATATTATATAGTTGAAAAGATAAAAGGGGAGCTTGGGGATTGCACTTTTGAGAAGATAAGTGATACTAAATATTTATTTAAAAAGATAGTAAATGATTCTTGTGAAATGATTCCGTGGATTAGAAAATATGGTGGCTATTTAAAGGTTATTTCACCTAGATATCTTCATAAGAAAATAAAAAAGGATTGGGAGGATATGCTAAATAATTATGGAGTTATTTCATGAATATAAAAATAAATATTTTCATTTAGTGTTTAGAATTTTAAATCTAGCAAAAAATGGACTTTATAAAGATGAAATTATAAGGCTTATTGAAGACGAGGAGTACGATGAAAAAGTAATAGGAAAAGACTTTAAAACTTTTGAAGGAATGATTTTAAATCAATATGGTAAAGAGGATAATTTCAATTTTTTAAAAGAAAGAGAAGGAAAATATTATAGTATTTTAAATAGTGAAGATAGTATACCTCTTAAAGTCAGATTTTCAAAGCTAGAAAAATCCTGGCTTAATGGAATGATTAAGGAACCAGTGGTACAAGCTTTACTTGGAAAAGAAACCTTAAAAAAATTAGAAACAGCTTTGACAGATATGAAAGAAAAGGGAAGTAATCAAATAATAGAATTTACAAATAAAGTACAAAATGGCTTTGATATTGATTTAGAAAAATTAAGTAAGGATTTCTATACTATTTTGGAAGGTATAATTAATGAGAAGCCTATATTATATTCTAATGTAGATAAAAACGGCAATGAATATAATAACCAATTAGCAATTCCAATTAGAATTGAGTATTCATTAAAAGATGATAAATTTAGAGCATCCCTATATTCTTTAGATGAGAAACGATCTATATTAGTTAATTTACATACCTTAAAGGAAGTTAAAATAGCCAATAATGTAGATTCGAATATAAAAAGAAAAGATGTTCTTAAGAAATTAAAGGAAAAGAAATACTCAGAAGTTCCAATTACAATTGAACTTGAAGATATCAGGGGAGCTATGGAAAGGTGTTTTATGAGTTTTTCTTCATTTGAAAGAAATTCTAGAACCATTTCAAAAAATAAATATGAAATAGATATTTATTGTTATACATTTGAAGAAGATGAGGTTATAAGGAAAATAATGTCCTTAGGTCCATATGTTAAAGTAAAGGCGCCTAATAGGGTTAGAGAGATTATTATTGATAAGATTAAAAGAGCATTTATGTATGAAACAACTTAAGGTATGGAAAATATAAATAAGTTATCTTAATTATATATAATCAAGAAATAGAGCTGGAAGTTAAAAAGACTTCGGGCTCTTTTGTTTTACAGTATATATGCTACTTAAGTGTATTTAGAGTATTTTATTGAGACAGGCATTTGACATTTTATTGGTACTAATGGATTATAATTCAAAAGATGCAAAGTTTTTGTCTGTAAGAAAATTATAGAAATAATATAATAAGTATTGTAGTCGAGAGGACAAAGCAATAAGGAAGTGAATATTTAAGTTACTTCGTTTTAAATATAGGTGTCACTGGTTCGATTCCAGTCTCATAATTCTTAAAAAAGTTGTGAGTAGCTCAGCAGGTAGAGCACTAATAGATTATACTTAAATAACTTTTCTCCTTATTAAATTGTTGTATTGATGAAAAAATATGGCAGTGTATATTTAAGTTACTTCGTTTTAGGGGTGGTAATATTGGTTCGAATCCAATTGCATATTTTAATATGTATAGTAGAAGGGATAACACACCACCAGAATACTTAAATAGCTTTTTTCTCCATATTAAATTAAGGGAAGTGCATGAAGGTGTTACTTCGGAGTAAAGATAATTGCAATAAAAGCAATGAACACTTTTAGGTTTTCTCCCTTATTGTTTTAAATTTTTTCTTCACAAGTAGGACGCAAAGGATATTAATCAATTTAATTAAAATTGATTTAACATGATGATAAGAGTATTAGTATGGTGCAACTCCATAAGTCATCTGAAAAATATAACTTCATCATTGAAAGGAGCAAATTAAAATGTCAAAATTTAATTTTTTTAGAAACACAACAGTAAATACAGTAAATAAGGAAGGCCATGTGGCTTTTAAAATGGAACTGAAGGAAAAATTAATAACTGAAGTTTTAACAAGTTTCTTTAATGAAGGAAAGTTTTATGGAGATAATTCTTTAGAAATAGTTAACGATTTAAGAAATGTTATTAAGATAGATCCGAAATTTGTAGCAAATTTGGCCATATATGCTAGAAAAGAAATTCATTTAAGAAGTATATCTCATGTTATGGCTGCAGAGCTTGCTCATGATGTGCAGGGAAAGAAGTATGTTAGAAGAGTTTTAAGTGAAATAGTTGAAAGAGTAGATGATATGGCGGAAATTTTAAGTTATTACTTAAATGTATATGGTAAACCAATTCCAAATTCACTGAAGAAAGGTTTAGGTGATTCTTTCATAAGATTTGATGAGTATTCTCTTGCAAAATACAATAGAGCAAAGGAGATTAAACTTAAGGACATAGTAAATTTAGTTCATCCAAGACCAAGTACAGGTAAGCAAAGCGATATGTTTAAGAGATTACTTGAGGATAACCTAGAAACACCATTTACATGGGAAACAATGCTTTCAAGTGAGGGCAATAACAAGAATACTTGGGAAAAATTAATTGATAGCAATAAGCTTGGTTATATGGCTATACTTCGTAATTTGAGAAACATCATTAAAGCTGAACCAGATAATATAGAAAAGGTATATGAAATTTTAGAAAATGAGAATAGAGTTAAAAATAGCAAGCAGCTACCTTTTAGATATTATTCAGCATTTAATGTACTATCAAATGAAGGCCTTGGAACATCAAAAATTTATGATGTATTGGAAAATGCAATTAGATTGTCTACAAAAAATATAGGTAGATTAAGCGGTAAGACTTTTATATCTACTGATGTATCAGGTTCTATGAGAAGTACGCTAAGTAGAAAAAGTGATACTACTTGTGCTGAAATAGGTACTGTTCTTATGGCGATTGCAAATAGCATTTGTGATGAAGCTATAACAAGTACTTTTGATACAAGATTTAAAATAACTCCTTTTGCAGCTACAAATGGAATTATAGCTAATGCAAATTCTATAAGTGTTACAGGCGGAGGGACAAATCTTTCATTGCCAATATATCATTTGTTAGATAATAAAATTTATGTTGATAGAATAATAATTCTATCAGACAACGAAATAAATTATGGATATGCTAGAGTATGCCAAGATTTGATAAATCAATATAGAAAGCAAGTAAATCCTAATGTCTGGGTACATGCAATTGACCTTTTAGGTTATGGTACACAGCAATTTAAAGGAGACAAAGTAAATATAATTGCAGGATGGAATGAAAAAATACTAGAATTCATACCAAATGTAGAAAACGGTCTTAGCAATATAAAGGACAAGATTGAAGAGTATTATTTTAAGGAAAAATTAGAATCAATTATATAGACAAAAATAGTAAGGGGAAGTGTATATTTAAGTTACTTCGATGTTAACGATAGATGTCACCGGTTCGAACCCGGTCTTATAATTTGGAAAGATTATAAGTAGCTCAGGTGGTAGAGCACTAAATACTTAAATAGTTTTTCTCCCCTTATTTAAATTTTGGATTTAAGGATGGGTAATTCATATGAAAAATATTTATGTTCTTGAAGGAAAAAATATATATGATTTAGATTCATTTTTTAATGAATTTGCTAAAGCGGTAAATGCACCTAATGGATATTTTGGAAGAGACTTAATGCAATTTGATGATTGTCTTTTTGGCGGATTTGGATTAGAAGCACCATGCGAAATTATTTGGAAGGAATCTAATTTGTCAAAAGAAAAATTAGATTGCAATATGCTTAGAGAATATTATGAAATAGAGAGAATTAATTGTGAAAAAGGATTAGTCAATGAACTGAAGGAATTGCATGAAGGTGGTAGAAAAGATGCAAAAGAAGATGAATGCTTTTTTTACGATATGTTAAATATATCAAAGTACATGATTGAAAAAGCCGAAAATGGAGAAATGACTATGTTTGATGAAATAGTAGAAACAATTAAAAGTGTTACAAATAGAGCACGTTTAGGATGGATAGTAGATTTAAAGTTAGAATAAATTTTGAAGGAAGTGAGGATTTAGTGAGTGGACATTTGTTGGGTTGCACATCACTAAAGATAATTCATGTTAGAAGTTAAAGGAAAATATAATACTGCAAAAGTATTTACAGATAATATAGAAATAGAAGCAATTGAACAATTAAAAGAATTATGTAATCAGCCTTTTGTAGAGGGCTGTAAGGTTAGAATAATGCCTGATACACATAAAGGGGCAAGTTGTGTTATTGGATTTACAGCTGATTTGGGTGATAAAGTCATTCCTAATATTGTAGGAGTTGATATTGGATGCGGGATGTTAACTGTAAATTTAGGAATAGTAGATGTTGATTTAGAAAAGCTAGATGAGATTATCCATAAATATATTCCATCAGGAATGAATGTCCATGAAGGAAGAGTTGTTAGATTTCCAGAATTACAAAATTTAAAATGTTATAGGAGCTTGAAAAATACTAAAAGAATTGAGCGAAGTATCGGCACTTTAGGTGGAGGAAATCACTTTATTGAAATAAATGAAAGTGCTGATGGCATAAAGTATCTTGTGATTCACTCAGGAAGCAGAAATTTAGGAACACAAGTGGCTAGCA
This sequence comes from Clostridium sp. YIM B02569, assembly GCF_022320765.1. Classification (NCBI taxonomy): domain Bacteria; kingdom Bacillati; phylum Bacillota; class Clostridia; order Eubacteriales; family Clostridiaceae; genus Clostridium; species Clostridium sp. YIM B02569. The sequence goes on from NZ_JAKJJX010000015.1 coordinate 51,143, forward strand.
TTTATCAAAATCTTGCAATAGATTTATGCAGTGGTAAAGGTGATTACTTTGTTAAAAGAGAAAAAATAATTAGTGAATATAAAGCTGATGGGCGTAGAAAAGAAATCCAGAAAGCTTTAAAAGATTTAGAAGCACTATATAATGACTTGATGCCAAGTTACCCAAAAGAGTTGTGCTTTTTAAGTGGAGATTATAGGAAGGATTATCTACATGATATGAATATCTGCCAAGAATATGCTGTCTTAAATAGAAACACAATGGCAGATATAATTTTGAAAAAGATGTTTGGAAAAGGCTTTGATGAATTTGAAGCATTTTCTACTACTCATAATTATATAAATTTCAAAGACAATATAATTAGAAAAGGAAGTATTTCAGCCTATGAAGGAGAAAAAGTATTAATTCCCCTTAATATGAGAGATGGAAGCATAATTGCAATAGGGAAAGGTAATCCAGATTGGAATTACTCAGCACCACATGGGGCAGGCCGTATTATGAGCAGGACTAAAGCTAAGGAAAAAGTCAATTTGGAAGAATTTAAGGCTTCAATGGAAGGGATTTTTACAACTTCAGTTACAGAAGCGACAATTGATGAAGCCCCAATGGTATATAAGCCTAAGGAAGAAATACTTGAAAATATTTCTGAGACTGTTGATATTATTGAAATAATCAAACCAATTTATAATTTTAAAGCTCAGGGTTAGGAAAGCGAAAATTAATATATTGAGTAGGTGAAGTGAGTGTTAGATAAATTTGTTTCAGGTTTTCCTGAATATTTAGAAAAGTATGTAAAGAATGTATTAAATATAATCGAATCAAAAGAACCTTATTATAATTCTTTTCCTATACTACAAAATTGCTTTGCAGATATCAGTTTAGACGGAGAAAAGCTTCAAATTCCATATCGTTTTTATAATAAAGAATTATTAGAAGATGTTGTAGAAGAATTAACAGAAACTGAGCAAATTATTTTGCATTGTATTTATTCTAGAAATAATAATGGATTTATAAGACAAAAGCATATTGAATCAATTTTTTCATTCAATGAAATTCCTAAGTGGGTACTTCCATATATTATAAAGCTTTGTGATGAATATGTGATGGAGATAATTGAATGTATCAATGATAATATTACAAAAATTTCTAAAGAGCAAATAGCTGAATTTGTTAATGAAAATAAAAGTTTTATTGCTTTGGGTTATGCACGTATGGGAAGTTACTGGGGGTGCTATTATAAAGGAATTAAATTTAAAAAATATGTAGGATACAAATTTTATAGAAATGCATTGGGATATAATAAGACTTTTTTATATACAAAATGAGGAAGGGGGCGAAACTAGATTCATGGAGAAAATAATACAAGCTCAATTAAGAGATATAGAAGAAAAAAATAATGTAAAAATACTATATGCAATAGAGTCAGGGAGTCGAGGCTGGGGATTTGAATCTAAGGATAGTGATTTTGATGTGAGATTTATTTATATACATCCAGTTAAATGGTATTTAAGTGTATTTGAAGGCCCTGATATTATTGAAATACCTGTAGATGAGGTGTTAGATGTTAATGGATGGGATCTTCGAAAAGCTTTAAAACTAATGTACAGGTCAAATGCATCTTTATTAGAATGGCTATCATCGCCAATTACCTACAGGCAAAATCAAGAGCTTGTAAAAGAATTAAGACAGGTGGCAGAAAAGTACTTTTCACCAATATCAGTCAAATACCATTATATAAATATTGCAAAGAAAAGCTTTGATGGATTGGAAGGCTTAAATAATGTTAACATCAAAAAGCTTTTTTTATGTTATTAGGCCAATTTTATCATGTATGTGGATAGAGAATTTCAATACAATTCCACCTATGAATTTACAAGCAATGATGAAAGAAGTTAAAATGGATGACAAAGTCAAGACGATAATAGAAGAACTTGTTACTATCAAAGCTGATAGGATAGAGTCAGACACGATAAAACAACCTACAGAATTAATGGAATTCTTAAGAGACAAGCTAGAATATTATTATAGTTATGCAAAAAATATTAAAACTGAAAAAGAAAGAGATTCTAGTATCCTAAATGAATTTTTCCATAAGACTATTAAAGAATATAGTGGTGATATAGAATGAATAAAGTAACAAAGGAAATTTTAAATAAAGAGGAATATAAATTTATACATTCAAATGAAAACTTAGGAGAAAACATAATATACTTAACACTTTCAGGGTCAATTGGATATGGTACTAATATAGATAATAGTGATGTAGATTTACGAGGAATTACAATTGAAAGAAAAGAAAATATATATGGGTTTCAAAGTTTTGAACAATTTGAAGATACAGCAACTGATACTGTTATATATGGACTTAGGAAATTTGTTTCATTAGCATTAAAGGGAAATCCTAATATTCTTGAATTATTAGGTACTAAGGATGAGCATATTATATATATGAATAAATATGGTGAGGCATTACGTAAAAATAGAGAGCTGTTCTTATCAAAAAGAGTTATACACACTTTTGGTAATTATGCTACTGCACAATTAAGAAGACTGCAAAATGCCTTGGCAAGGGATGAGTATCCGAAGGAAGAAAAGGAGAAACATATACTTAATACAATAAATAATCAAATGAATCATTTTTCATCTAATTACACAGAGTTTCCAAAGGGTAGCATAAAATTATACATTGATAAATCTGATAAAAATGAAATAGAAACAGAGATATTAATGGACATTCATATAGATAAATATTCTTTAAGAGATTTTAAAAGTATATACTCAGAAATGAGTAATATTGTTCACGATTATGATAAGCTTAATCATAGGAATAGAAAAAAAGATGATGGGAAGCTTTTAAAACATGCTATGCACTTAATAAGGCTCCTAATCATGGGAACAGAAATATTAAAAACTCATGAAATCAACACCTATCGAGAGAAAGAACATGATTTATTAATGGATATCAGAAAAGGCAAGTATAGTTATGATGAATTGTTTAAGTTAGTCGAGTTATATGATTTTAATTTTAAAGAAGCATCAGTTAATACTACATTGCCTAAAGAACCTGATGAGAGGCAAGTTGAAGAATTATTGATTTCTTTGTATGAGAGATATTATAATGGTACAAGAAAAATTATTAAGTAGATTAGTTGGTTTAAATCAGTAAAATGGATTTAGCTAGAATGAGTATATAGATTAGTTTGAAAGGTTATGATACTTGTTTATAGTGATTTAGAGAGGATTTATAGTTTTATGTAATTTGATTTTAATATTGATCCTGTTCAGTTAAAACAAATTTATAGGAATAGTGTTATTAGAAAGGTAAAAGATGGACATAGCTATATAGAGAAGATTATTTTAATATTGAACTTATGAAAAGTATTTAAAATTAAAAATAGATGTTTATGGTTGTTAATTTAAAAAATATAAAAAGCCAACAGTATATTTAGGAGGTAAAATTCTATGGAAAAATACACAAGAAAAGAATTGGTAGATGCACTAAAAGTTGTATCGTCAACTATTAATAATTGTGAAAAAGCGCAGCTAAAATTTGCAGAAGGCACCTCACAACACACACTTCTTAAAAATAGACTAAAAGCTCTATATGTTTCAAAAGCATTAATAATAGGTGAAGATACCATGGATATATATACAAAAGAAGAATTGATAGAAGCACTAACTCCTGTATCTTCAATTATCAGCAAATGTGAAAAAGCTAAACTAAAATTTGAGGAAGGTACATCTCATCACACTCGCCTTAAGAATATCATAAATGCAATGTATATTTCGAAATCGTTAATAGCAGATGAAATTAATAAAAGAGATAGCAAGATTTGATATTATTTTTATATGGTGGAGTGATCTGTAAAGCTTACATAACAAATAAAAATGTTTTTTGAATTAACTAATGTGTTACCTTAAATTGTGTTATAATAGGAATATATTTACAAGGGTGAATGTCAAATAGAACGTATAAAGACATAATGTTAGGGGAGAAATAAATACATGAAATATATAAACAATTGCAAAACAGTAGACAAACTGAAAAATATAATTTTAATAGCAATTATTTTCATTAGTTTTTTTATTATTTCATCTAATGTACAAGCAGCAACTCTTACAAGTGATCAAACATCAAATTCTAAAATCGGATGGACAATTGATGGGAAGAAGATTAAATCAGGTAGCTTATCGACAGACTATAATACTGAACAAGTTTTAAATGATATAAATAAGTTTCAATTGAATACCTTAAATATACCTGTAATGATAGATGTTGATAATATTTCTTCGAGTAATATGATAGTCGATAAAATAAGTGAAGAAAAGGCAATTAATTTAATTAAACAATTAAAGAATACAAATGGAAATATAAATGTAATATTAGAGCCATATCCTTGGATAGAGCAGGGGACAAAGGCTGAAACTGAATGGAAACCTAATAACATGAATGCTTTCTTTTTAAATTGGAAGACTAATGTATTAAAGACATTAATAACTGATATTGCAGTGCCATATAATGTAACAGCCCTAAACATAGGAAGTAATCTAGTTAATATGGAATCAGAAGAAAACAATTGGTGTGATACGATAGATTATGTTAGAACATATTATAAAGGATTGGTAACATATAGAACAAATAAATGGGATACTGCTTCATGGTCTCCTGACAGTATTACTGCATATAATAGCAAGTTAAATAATAAGTTATTTTCAAAAGTAGATTTTATTTCTATAGCAGCTTATTTTGAACTTACAAATAAGCCTACAAATACAGTTGAAAATCTTACAAGCGCAATAGAAAATTCACAGATAGATTTTAGCGGACAAGTTAGACACCAAAATATAAAACAAGAAATAAAAAACTTCTATGATAAATGGAATAAGCCTATTTTCTTTGGAGAACTTGGCTTTCCTAAATTCGATTACGCATCATATGAGCCTTGGAATTGGAATCCATATAAAAATAATAATATTAATAACGTTGAGCAAGCTAATTGTTTTGAAGCCTATAGAAGAGAGTTTCAAGACGAACCTTGGTTTTTAGGATTTTCCATATTTGCAGTTGGTGAACAAAGCAATGACAAACATTATTATCCAAGTCAAGAAAGTACAGAAGTTATAAAAAAATGGTATAGCAATGGACAATAAATTATTGTATACAGTTATACAAATAAATAGTAAATTGAAGTATCACGTATCATATGATATGTGATACTTTTTGTTATAGATTCAATTAAATTTGAAGTTCAATAATATGTTTTGTTAAAAAATGCTATAATATAAATATAATTGAAATGGATTTATAGAATCTGCTTTTATGACATATAATGAAAAAATCAAATATTTCAACGCCAAATTGGGATGAACTCCAAAGTCATTTAGAAAAAAATCGTAACAAAGAAATATGCATCAATTAATAATAGATATGGGGGACCTGGCATGAAAAAGAAAATACTATTAATAACACCTGAGAATGAGGAAATTAATAGATTTAGAAAAAGTCAATTTAACAATTTTATTCAGATAACTATGCCATACTTGGCAGCTTTTATAGATGAAAATAAATATGAAATAACGCTAGTAGATGAATATAATCAAAAAGTTCCCTTTGAAGAAAAATTCAATCTGGTTGCAATAACTGTAAATACATCAAATGCTACCCATTGTTATAATATATCAAAGAAGTTTATGGATAAGAATATTAAAGTTGTAATGGGTGGTCCACATGCAACATTATTACCAGAAGAGGTAAAAAAACATTGTGATTATATAATGGTGGGAGAGGGAGAAATTATATGGCCAGAATTTTTAGAAGATTTCTATAAGGATAATGCAAAACCAGAATATATCTGCAAAGAAGTACCTAATCTAAAAAATATGCCAACAGCAAGAAGAGATCTAATTCATAAAAGATACTTTACAAAAGGTGCAGTTATTTCTTCAAGGGGATGTCCTTACAATTGTAGTTATTGCAATTTAAAGCAAATTTATTGCGAGCCGTTTAGGACAAGACCTATTAAAGAAGTTATTTCTGAAATAAAGACCATGAAAAGTAAGTTTTTTGTATTTTGGGATGATAATTTCTTTGGGGATATAAATTTTGTGAAAGAATTACTGATAGAGTTGAAAAAACTTAATAAAAAGTGGGCAGCACAAGTAACATTAGAGAGATGTAAAGATGATGAATTATTAAAATTAGCTAGGGAGGCTGGCTGTGTATACTTTTTTGTAGGAATAGAATCTTTTTCACAGGATAGTTTAGGAAGTGTAAATAAAGGGATAAATGATGTAGATAAATATAAAAGTATCATAGATAAGATCCATAATAATGGAATTTGTGTACAAGCAGGAATAATATTTGGATTTGATACAGATAAAAAGGATGTATTCAAGAAAACTCTGGATGCCTGCAATGAGCTAGGAATAGATGGAGCAACTGTAAGTATATTAACGCCTCTGCCTAAAACACCAGTATATTCAAAGCTAAAAGAAGAAAAGAGATTAATAACAGAGGATTGGAGCTATTACAATGGAAAAACAAGAGTAGCTTTTATCCCTAAAAATATGAGTGCAGAAGAACTATTTGAAGGATATATGTGTTTTAGGAGAGAGTTTTATTCTTTAAAATCTATTTATAAGAGAATAAGAAAATCTAAAACAAACATATTATATAACTTAATTGTAAATTTAGGATATAAGATAAGTCTTAACGGTACAAAAAATGATTTTTAGTATATTAGATAATTCTTTAAAGTAACTGGTTTATATGAATTATGAAGTTTGTTATAATTTAAACTTTAAATTATTCATATATCAATTGGGTTAATAATGAAAAGATAGGATTTGGAATTATAAATGAAATATACTTTTTATAATTAAACAGAATGGTATTTATAAGATTTACTATCATTAGCTAAAAGATAAATTGTAATTTGTAGGGTAGTTTAAACTGCTAAATTATTTAGAAATAAAGAGGTGCAATTATGAAAATACATGATAAATGCTTGCCGTGTATGGTTAACCAAGTTATTAAAGTAGCAAATATTACAGGGGTCAACAATAAGGAAGAGTTATTGAAGGAAGTTTTTACATATCTCAGTAAAATGGATTTTGAGGCAACTACACCAGAAATTATTGGAGAAATTTTTGGCATGATAAAAGAACATACTAATAATCCGGATCCATATAAAGAAACTAGAAATTATTATAATACATTATTTTTGAAACTGTTACCTGAATTTGAGAGGAAGATCGAGCAAGCTGAAAATTCGTTTGAATTAGCAGTAAGGTATGCAATTGTTGGTAATATCATAGATTTCAATCCTATTCACAATACATTATTAGAGGATATATTTGATTATTTTGAAAGAATGGAGCAGTTGGAACTTGCAATAGATGATTCTAAAGAGCTAGCGGAAGATATTTTAAATTCAAAAACATTATTATACTTAGGTGATAATTGTGGAGAAATATGTATGGACAAGATTCTTTTAAGAAAAATAAAAGAACTAAATCCTAATATTAAAATATTCTTTGGGGTACGAGGTAAACCTGTTGTAAATGACTCTATAGCTGAAGACGCATATGCTGTAGGAATTGATGAATACTCAGAGGTTATTGATAATGGGGATGGCTCTCTTGGGACTGTTTTAAATAGGACAAGTTATGAGTTTAAAGAAGTCTATAAAAAGGCTGATGTAGTAATTGCTAAAGGGCAAGCTAACTATGAATGCTTGAGTGAAGAAAAGAAAAAGATCTATTTTCTGTTAATGACTAAATGTGATGTGATTGCAAATGATATTGGTGCTCCGGAAAAGAAAATGATTTGCATGAAAAACAAATTTTAATTACAGGAGGTGTGTAATGAGTAGTCTAATAGCACAAGCAATCTTAGGGATTATATTTAGAATTTTAGTATTAATCTTATGTGTATTAGGAATATATGCTCTTGTCTTATTAATTAAGGCTCTAAAGATCTATATTAAAAAGAATTCTTAGTTCTATACATAAATGAGACAAGCGTTAATTAAGAAAAATTTAAAGATACTCAATTGAAAATTTATCAATTTTAAGATAAAAGATAAAACAAATTTATAGATTAATTATGGAGAACAATGAGGAGAAGTCATTAATTCAATTTATGAGGAATTAGTTAGTGATGTTTTATTATATAAAAGCAGAGATGTAAGGAGAAAGATATTATGGAAAATAAAAATGGAAATCTATTAATGGCTCCGCTATGGCTAATGTATCCTGAAATTCCAAATGGAAGCATTGGATGGAGAATGGGATATGGTGAAGGATATGCTATAGATTTTTACTTATGGTTTAATAAATTAGAAGAGAATGAGAAGAAAAAGTATAAAGAAATGTTTCCGGAGCCTAAAAGATGGGAAAGAGAAGATAATATTTATGAATACAATAATTATTGGACATACACTTGGCAAAAAGATGGTAAGCCTGAATATGATTTAAATAACCTTATTTCAGATTATAAAGATGGAAAGAACTTGGAATATATTTATTTCTGGGGACATCATCCTAAAAAAGACGGAGGTATTACAAAGTCTTGCTTTAGCCAGTGGTGGAAGAGCAGGTTCAACATTGGACATACTGAATATTTATTTATGGAACAATATATGATGGCAGAAAAAGCTAGATTTTTTGGAGATAAAGAAATAGAAGAAAAAATTATGAATAGTAATGATCCTAAGGAAATAAAGAGCTTTGGACGTAAAGTAAGAGGTTTTGATGAAGAAATTTGGAACAGAGCTAAATATTCAATTGTCATAAATGGAAATTATAATAAGTTCATGCAAAATGAAAGATTAAAAACATTTCTTCTCTCCACAGGAGATAAAATATTAGTAGAGGCAAGTCCATATGATAATGTATGGGGAATACAGATGTCTGAGGAGGATGTTAATATCAAAAATCCAGAATTATGGCGTGGGGAAAATTTACTCGGATTTGCACTAATGGAAGTTAGAAATGAAATAAAAAGAGTATGTAAAAATAGCAATATGATTGATTGGGTTTCGTTGCATAAGAGATATAGTTAATGTAGTACAGATAGATGACATATTTATTTTATAAAGTAAATTCTAACCAAAGTTTTTATTGACAAAATATAGGTTAGAGAATATACTGATAAAAAAGTAATCATATAAAATTAGTATGAATTGAAAAATAAATATAAGTATAATATATGCTTAATAAAAATAAATAAGAAATGATTGACTAGAAAGCTAGAGATCGTAGAAATTTAGGGTGGTTAAGTCTTTTTTGGACTTTTCCTGCTTAGGGATTTTTGCGGTCTTTTTGTTTTATTTTAGGCAATAGGCACTATCAAAAAAATTATTTGGCTGTGGGGATGTGTTTATGGATTTACAAAATTTTATTAGGAAATTTCAAATACCAGAGGCGGCTTATCCGTTCATCAACAAGATATTTACTAAAGAAGAAATTGAATTTGTAGATAAGATGGACAAGGATGCATTTACTAAGAAGGACATAGAGAAAATTATAGATGAAAATTCAGATGAGTTTATAAAAAATAGCTATAGAAGAGGTATTATTTCACTTGTAGATGAAGAAACATCTACATATAAAATAGCAAATTTTTATAGTAGATTAGATATTTTTTCAATATCTGAGCAAGAGGTTTATAGAAGTATCCCAAAGGAAGATCAACTTGCTATGGATGCCTGGTATTTTAAGGCTTATTATGATGGGTTAGACCCTGATTTTAGTGTAAGGCCTACAGAGGATGAAATCTTACCACTTAACAAGGTATTAGAATTCATTGATACTCAGGATAGGCCTGTTTATCTAAATTATTGCGATTGTAGAAGCCTTAGAGGTGAATGTGGAAAACCAACTAAGACCTGTATTACGTATAGAAATGGAATTAACACATTTGCACATAGAGGTTTATCAGAAGAAATAGATAAAGAAAGAGCAAAAGAAATAGTAAAAAATGCTGATAAGAAAGGTCTTATGCATACTGTTAATTCAAATGGTATATGTAATTGCTGTGGAGACTGCTGTTATTTATTTAGAAGCCAGGCAAAAAGAAATAGCAGTGGATTTTGGCCAAAAACAAATCAAATCATTGAATTTAATTCACATAACTGCGTTAAGTGTGGTGCTTGTATAAAAAGATGTCATTTTGATGTATTTACTAAGGTTGATGGAATCATAAAAACAGATATTTCAAAATGCGTAGGTTGTGGAATTTGTTCAAATTCATGTCCTACAAAGGCACTTAAGTTACAGGAAAGAAAATGATATGCTTGAAGATAAACCATATATTTTGAGCTAGCAAAGAAAGTGCTTTTGTTTATATAGGGAGAGATTGAATAAACATTGAGAGTATTAAGTATGGTTGAAAAAGTTTAGGTATATGGTTTGATATATTTTGAATGTGATTAAATTAAAAGAGAGGGATTAAAATGAGTTACGAAGCATATAAAAATAATCAGTTAGGTTTTACTACAAGACAATTACATGCAGGTTATAATCCAGCAGAACATTATAGATCAAAAGCAGTTCCAATTTACCAAACAGCAGCTTTTGAACTTGGGGATTTTGAGAGATGTATTAGATTATTTGATTATTCTGAAGAAGGTCATTCTTACGTAAGATTTTCAAATCCAACTAATACGGTACTTGAAAGAAGATTAGCATCACTTGAGGGAGGCATAGAAGCAATTGCATTAGGTTCAGGAATGGCAGCAATATCTAATACTTTTTTGAATATCGCAAAATCAGGGGATGAAATAGTAGCTGTTAATACTTTATATGGAGGAAGTACAACCTTATTAAATAGCATTTTACCTGATTACGGAATTGTTGGAAGGTTTGTAGAAGATGAAAATGATATAGAATCATACAGAAAAGTTATCACAGAAAAGACAAAGGCAATTTATATTGAAAGCCTTGGCAATCCTGGTATGAATATACTCGATATTGAGGCTGTGGCTAATCTAGCTCATGAACATGGAGTACCATTAATTGTTGATAATACTTTTGCAACACCGTATTTATTAAGACCATTCGAATATGGAGCGGATATTGTTTGCTATTCTGCAACCAAATATCTTGCAGGTCATGGGACAACAATTGTAGGTGCTGTAGTTGAAAAAGGTGGTTTTAATTGGTTAAATGGGAAATTCCCTCAGTTTGAAAAATTTTATGATGAATACAAAGATACGATAGGAAAAGATATTTTAGATAAAACCATGTTTACTAAGAGACTTAGAATCAGATACTTAACTGATTTAGGTGCACACTTAAGTCCAACTAGTGCATTTTATTTATTGCAAGGCATTGAAACTTTATCTTTAAGAATGAGAGAACATACAGCTAATGCGCAAAAGGTGGCTGAATTCCTTGAAGGTCATCCGAAAGTTCTTTCAGTGGCTTACCCAGGACTTAAAAGTAATAAGTATCATGAGTTAGCTAAGAAATATTTTCCTAAAGGTCCAGGCGCAATAATGTCTATAAGATTAAAAGGTGGAATAGAGGCAGCAAGAAAAGTCCTTGAAGAAGTTAAAGTATTTGACTACATGGTAAATGTGGGAGATGCAAAATCACTTATTGTACATTCAGCAACATCAACTCATTTTGGACAATCTAAAGAAGAAAGAGAAAAAGCGGGTGTATATGACGATACTTTAAGATTATCAATAGGAATTGAAGAAGCAGAGGATTTAATGGCAGATCTTAAGCATGCCCTTGATTCAATAGATGAATAGAGAATATTAAATAATCAATATTTTCCTATAAAGCAAACTTATGTTCTGAGAACATAGGTTTGCATAGACAAATGTTATATGATATAATTACTGGAAGAAAAGAGGAAAGTTTCTAATAATTAATGATATACTAAGCAATCAAAGATATATGAGCAGTTACAAATTTTATTCAATAATTACAATAATAATTTTGAATATGTCGTATATACTTACAAAGATAGGAATTATATATTATTATCTATTAAGCGTAAGCACAATTCTATGTATCTTTGACTTAGGAGCTGTATAGCATTTTTTTAGGAACGTTAACAATTTTAATATTTTTACCAAAGGTTTTGTAAGAACTTAAAATTTTTAGGAATTATACTTTTTCTACAAGGGAAGTGAAAATATGTGGCAAAATATTATAGATTATTTTCAAAAGGACATGAATAATTATCTGCAGGCAATAGGGCAGCACTTAGAAATAAGTTTACTATCCTTACTTGTAGCAGCAATTATTGGAATTCCCTTTGGAATATTATCTACCAAAAACAAAGTATGGTATCGATGGGTAACAACTTCGTTTAACACTCTTAGAATTGTTCCAAGCCTAGCTGTTCTTATAATGTTCATTCCTATTGTAGGAACAGGTGTTAAACCAGCACTTATTGCATTAGCGTTGCTTGGAATACCACCAATATTATTAAATACAGCACTTGCCTTTAACACAATTCCTGAATTTATGATAGAGACTTCAATGGCAATGGGAATGTCAAAAGCGCAGAGTTTTTGGAAGGTAAAGGTGCCATTAGCTGCGCCTCTTATGCTAACAGGAATTAAAACTGCAATGGTCGAGATAATCGCTAGTGCTACACTTGCTGCTTATATTGGTGGCGGTGGAGTTGGGAACATTATTTTCACTGGATTAGGACTGAATAGAGCAGATTTACTTCTAATAGGTGGTGTTACTGTAGCAATTCTTTCAATGCTTGCAAATGTAATTATGTTAGGTTTTGAAAAATATCTGCTTAGATATAAGTATATTAATTCAAATATATAGTTTTAAGTCGCTTAATCATTATAGATTAGTGAGAGTATGAAAAAATGACATATGAGCTTTAGATAAGGTCATCAAAAGACAAATAATAAAGATTAATTCAGATTGGGGAGTGATAATTATGAATAAAAATATTAAAAGAATCATAGGAACGCTATTAATTACAGTTACACTTGGGGGACTTGTTGCTTGCGGAAATAGTAAAGGTTCAAGTGGAGATAAAAATACAATCCGTATAGGGTCAAAGGACTTTACAGAAAACTCAATAGTAGGTGAAGTTTATGCATTAGCTCTTGAAGATAAAGGTTATAAAGTAGAAAGAGTACCTAATATAGCAAGTTCAGTTATTCATACATCGCTTGTAAATGATGAAATTGATTTATACCCAGAATATACTGGTACTGGATTATTAGCAATTTTAAAGAAGGATTTAATTACAGATCCAAAGCAAGTTTATGACACAGTTAAATCTGAATATGAAAAGCAATTTAATTTAGAATGGCTTGACTATTCACCAGCAAATGATGGACAAGGTTTAGTGATTCGTACAGATGTAGCAAATAAACTTGGAATTAAAACTATTTCTGATTTACAAAAGCATGCAGGTGAAATTAGATTTGCATCACAAGGTGAATTTGATAAGAGAGAAGATGGTATTCCAGGATTAGAGAAGGTTTATGGAAAGTTTGATTTTAGATCTACAAAGGTATATGACAATGGATTAAAGTACGAAGTGTTAGCAAATAATGAAGCGGATCTTGCACCAGCATCTACAACAGAAGGTCAATTAGTAAAACCTGAATTTACTTTATTAGAAGATGATAAACACGTATGGCCTCCATATAATTTAGCGCCAGTAATTAAAAAATCAGTATTAGATGCTCATCCAGATATTGCTGATATTTTAAATAAAGTTAGTGCGAGCTTAGATACTAAAAAGATAACAAAATTAAACGCAGAAGTTGATGTAGATAAAAAAGAATACGAAGAAGTAGCTAAGGAGTATTACGATTCTATTAAATAATAGATAGAAGGAGATATTCAAGATGAGTATAGCAATAGAGTTTAAGAATGTTTATAAACAATTTAAAGGAGCAGCATATAGCGCAGTTGATAATGTAAGTCTAAAGATTGAACATGGAGAATTCATTACAATTTTAGGTTCTTCAGGGTGTGGCAAGACAACACTTCTTAAGATGATTAATCGCTTGTATGATCCACATAAAGGAAGTATTGAATTTTTTGGTGAGGATATTAGTAGTAAAGATCCAGTAGAGTTTAGAAGAAAAATAGGTTATGTAATTCAACAGGTTGGTTTGTTTCCACATATGACCATAGCAGGTAATATAGCGACAGTTCCAAAGATACTTAAATGGCCTAAGGAAAAAATAGAATCTAGAGTAGATGAATTACTTGAACTTGTTGGTCTTGAGCCAAAGGAATTTAGAAATAGATATCCAGCTCAGTTATCAGGAGGCCAACAGCAACGTGTAGGACTTGCTAGGGCTTTAGCAGTTAATCCAGATGTAATGCTGCTTGATGAACCTTTTGGTGCTATTGATGCAATAAATAGAATAAATCTTCAAGATGAGTTATTAAAGATTTATAATACTTCAAAGAAAACATATCTGTTTGTAACTCATGATATCAATGAAGCATTTAAACTTGGAAGCAAAGTGTTAATAATGGATAAAGGAAAGATACAGCAATTTGATACACCAAGAAATATTGCTAAAAATCCAGCAAATGATTTTGTAAGATCACTAATTAATTCTGCAAAAGGGCAGGAAGTATTTTTGGAGGATTAGAAATTTATGATTGACTATTTATTAAAATATCCTGATAAATTATTAAAAGCCTTTGTAGGACATATAGAAATTGTATTGATTACTTTAGTGATTTCTATAATATTAGCAGCCTTATTAACAATTTTGGCAGCCTATTCAAAAATAGCTTCTAAATTGTTGATTAATATATTTGCAATGGTATATTCAATTCCTAGTTTAGCATTGTTTGCAATTTTAGTACCAATAACAGGGCTTGGTAAGGTTACTGCAATTATAGTTTTAGTACTTTATAATCAGTACATATTACTAAGAAACACAATAGACGGGCTTAATAATGTTGATGCTTCCATTGTAGAAGCAGCAACTGGAATGGGAATGAGTAAAAGCCAAATATTATTTCAAGTAAAATTGCCTTTAGTGACTAAGCCAATCTTTGCAGGAATTCATCTTGCAGTAGTATCTACAATAGGTATTGCAACAATTGCAGCCTCTATTAATGCTGGTGGGATTGGAAGTGTATTATTAGATGGGCTTAGAACAGTAAATACAGCTAAAATACTATGGGGAACCTTAATGTCCGCAGGTTTAGCTATAGTAGTAAATTCAATACTTAATCTGATTGAGAAAAAGATTACTTAAAACCATATATATTGCAAAAATAATTCTTCATTATAACTCTAAAAATATTGCAAGAGTTTTAGCCTTAATTGTGAAATGTGCATTGTGCATTGTGAATTGCAACATATATATACCTTTGAGAAATTATATTTTTAATAAACTAATATTATATAATCAAAATAGGACTTAGTACATTAAAGTAAAAATATCAAAGAATTTAGAAAGATCTGTTAAAATTATTTTATGATTTTGATAGGTTTTTCTTTTTTTATACGAATTAATATATGTAAGTACAAACTTACTAAATGCAAGCTTGCTTTACGGGAAGAGGTAGAAAATGAAGGTGAATGAAGATAATTATATTAAAGAATTGAGAAATAGGAATGAAAAAGCCTTAGATTATGTTATTGATAATTATGGTTGGATTATAAAATCTATTGTGGGAAAGCACCTATATGGTCTCCATAGTGTTCAAGAAGAATGTATAAATGATATTCTTTTAGGGATTTGGAACAATATAAATAGCTTTGACGAAAGTAAAAGTGAATTTAAAAATTGGGTAGCTGGTATATGTAAGTTTAAATGCATTGATTATAAACGAAAATATTTAAAAGATTTACAACATGAAAATATAGAAGATCTAAATATCAGTGAAGATGGTATTGAGTCAAAGAATTTAGAAAATGAATTAAGTAATGAAGTAGAATCGCTGCTTGGATGTTTAAAGGAGAAGGATAGAAATTTACTTTATAAGCTATATGTTGATGAAATGGACATTGATGAAATAAGTAACGAATATGGAATGAAAAAAGAAGTTATATACAATAGGCTATCTAGGGCAAAAAAGAAAATAAAAGATATTTTTAATATTAATAATAAAAGAGGTGTTAAGTATGAAAAATAATGTATATAGTCTGCTTAATGATACAAATATTAATTTGGATGAATATAAAAAAGAAGATTTTAATGATATTGAAAAGAAATTACTAAAAAAGAATATTAGAAAATCTATAAAAAAGAGTAGAAAACAAAATGTTGGAAGAAAAATAATAGCTGCAGCTGCAATAATAGCAGTACTCACAGGTATGTCTTTTGGAAATGCAGGAGTTTATGCCATGTCAAAGATAAATTTATTTAATGAAAGTATTTCAAGTTTCTTAGGAATAGAGAAGAACTTAGAAGATTATAGTACTGTGATTAATAAATCTGTCATGGATAATGGAGTAAATGTCAAATTAAATGAGGTAATATTAGATGATAATGAATTAGTTATATCTACTAATATTACCTCAGATAGGATTTTAAAAGATTACGAAACTTGGGATAGTGAAATGACCCTGTATATAAATAATAAGAAAATTAAATTTACAGGAGCAAGCGGGGGTATTAAAAATTTAGATAATAATACTACGCAAGAAGTATTAGAATATGACTTAGATTCAATAAAAGATATTGATTTAAGTGGAGATTTAAATATGAAAATTATATTTTCTAAAATGGCAGTAAATTATCAAGATGATATAAATGGAACTTGGAAGTTTGAATTTAAAACTAATGGAGATAAACTTAAAATAGATACTAAAACAGTAAATCTTGACTATGAATTTGATATTGAAAATGGAGAAAAATATATATTAGAAAAATATACAGATAATGCTTTAGGTAAAAAAGTATATGGGAAAATCATTAATAATTCAGTCAATAATGGAACATACAAGATTTTGCTAAAAGGATATGATGATCTAGGGAATAAGGTAGAATTTGATTTATCAAGAGGAAGAAAAGATTGGTTTGTATTAAAATATGAAAATGTATTAGTGGGAAATATGAGTGAAAAGGCAAGTAAATTAATTCTGACACCTTATGCAGTAAAAATGCCAGAAGAAGGTGGTGAGGAACCTAAATTTGATGAATATAAAAAAGTTGGAGATGAATTTACAATAAATATTAAATAAAAAAGTAATGGGGGAGAACCAAATCTAGATAGAGGAGGTTCTTCTTTTTAAGTAATATCTATTTAGAAAATAATCTAAATAGATATTGACTTTGAAGATAAGAATTGATATATTCTATTTAGAAATATTTCTAAATAGAATATAAAAGGGAGATGATAATTTGGGGTTTCCAGAAACTTTTAAAGCATTGTCAGATCCAGTTCGGAGAGAAATTTTAGTAATGCTGAAAAGTGGTAAAAAATCAGCTGGGGAAATTTCAAAAGAATTTGATATGACAGGTGCAACAATTTCATATCATATATCTCAATTAAAAAAAGCAGGTTTGGTTTTAGAGACAAAATACAAAAATTTTATATATTACGAAATCAATGTATCGGTATTTGAAGAAGTAATGCTTTGGTTTTCGCAATTTGGAGGCAATGAAGATGAAAAAAGATAACATTTTATGGATTACAACTATTATTTGTTTTTTGCCATTGATTCTTTCATTTGGATTATATGATAAATTACCTGAAGTAGTGCCTATTCATTTTAATTATGCAGGTGTTCCAAATAATTATGTGCCAAAAGCAGTTGGAGCGTTTGGAATGCCGGTTTTAATGGCGATAATTAATATTTTCATACACTTTAAGCTTAATAATGATCCAAAGAAAATGAATTCACCATCTGCATTGAAGTATTTAGGAAAGTGGTCTGCTCCAATTATTTCAGTCGTATTAGTACCAGTAACCTTATTTATTGCGCTTGGATATAAAATTCCTATTCAAATTATTACATCAGTAGTCGTAGGAGTTATTATTGTAGCAACTGGAAATTATCTACCAAAGTGTAAACAAAATTATACTGTTGGTATTAGATTACCATGGACATTAAATAGCGAAATGAATTGGAATAAAACTCATCATATGGCAGGATATCTTTGGATACTTGGCGGTATTTGCATGATAATATTGGGTTGTATGCAGATGAAAAGTGCTTTATTAACTTTAATTATTTTATTAGTTATTGTAGTAATTCCATGTGGCTATTCATATTGGATATATAAAAAGGGGTTATAAGAAACCACTATGTTAATGAATAGGTATATAATATTACATCAGTAAAAATTTTTAGAGCATACATGTAGTTGTTTTACATAAACATATGTATGCTTTCTTTTTCTACATTAAAGAAAGCATACTACTTTCAGTGGATTATCTCATAAGTATAAGTTATATAGATAAACAATATATAACTTATACTTATGCAATAACCTACCGAAAGTAAAAACATTGTTATTTCACAGGACTATGAAAATTTCGCTGAAAGTAATAAATTGCAGGTTGCACCACTAATGCTTGCTCCCAATTTCATTGTGACAAGCATTTAGTTGAACAACCTACAATTAAGAGCTTTTAACAGCTCATTTTCAATGCCTGCTGCATAAAAATGTTTCTACTTTCTAATATGGTATTTATTGCAAAGTATAAATTAAATTCTTAAGTTGTTTATCTATATGTATTCAATCTTATATTAGCTTAACAGTTAAAGTATTCAACTGTTCTTTAATATCATCAGTAATGTTTGAATCGGTAATTATAGCATCAAATTCATCTATAGTTGCAAATTTATAGAGACTATCTACATTAAATTTTTCTGTTTCAACGAGTAAAAATGCTTCTTTACTTGTTGAAACTATAAGTTCTTTAAGATTACCATCTTCTAACATAGCAGTACATACGCTGTTAGTAATTAAATTTACACCAGAACTTCCCACGAAACCTTTGTTAAAAGTATATTTAGATATGCTCTTAATGGCTTCTGAGCCTAAGACTCCTCCGCTTCTATTATCATATACACCACCTATGCATATTAATATAACGGTTTCATTGTCGTTGAAAAGTGGTGGAATTATAGACATATTAGTTATCAAAGTTATCTTTTTTGTGCTATTAGCTATTAGTTTTGCTAATAAAAAATTTATGCTTGAGGACTCTAAAAAAATAATATCTCCATCCTCTATAAGATCAAAAGCTTTCTTGGATATTAATTCTTTACTACTTAAGTTAACTGTCATTCTAGTAGTTATAGAGCTTAATTTAGAAATCTCCCTATTTAGTATAGCTCCACCATAAGTCCTTTGAAGATTACCACTTTTCTCTAATCTTTGTAAATCCTTTCTTATCATACCCTCTGAAACATTAAATTGTTCACTTAGTTCTTTTACTTTTACTCTACCATGCTTATTAAGTATATTTAAAATCTGTTCTAGTCTTTCTTCAGTAAACATTAAGCACCTCACCAATTATTATCGTTTAGTATTGTTATTGATTAATATTATAACATTATTCTTTTAATTTATAAAATATATTGAATAGATATTTAAAAAGGTATATAATGATACCAAAAGATAACAAGTGATATATAATGATAAAAAGTAAACTTAATTAGTGAAATATTTTAAAAAAGATATAATTTAGCGTTATAGGGTAATGCCTAGCGTCATATTTTATATATTTAGGCATCTTCAAAGAGTAGCTGCATGTTAGCAATTTTTGAAGGTGCCTAATTTAATGGGTATTAAAGAAAGTGTTTCATAAGGAAAAAGCATACATAATAGAATTTTTGGCTATTCTAAAATTGTAAGTCCCCACTTCTTCAACTCTATGAATGCAGTTTCTAAACTCTTACCTTTTTCAGTTAATTCATATTCAACTTTTGGAGGAATTTCTGGATAAACTATTCTTTTAACTAACCCAAACTTCTCTAATTCACGTAGTCTAAGGGAGAGAGTTTTGGGGCTTATCCCATCTAAAGAGCGCAACAAATCTCCAAATCTAATTTTTCCATCTATCAATAAATCTCTTATTATTAGAAATGTCCATTTACTACCTATAATATTTATTGCTGCCTCAATAGGACATTTTTCATTAGGATTTCCCCGTTCAAGTTTGATGTCTGACATAAATAAAACTCCTTTCAGCCGTTGATTTATCACTATACTTACTTTTTTGAAATTATATGAAAAAAATATCACTACTTTTCAAAGTATAGTATAGATAATATAATGACAATAAGCAAGAGATTTAAACAAAAAGGAGATTATAATTATGAATACTTTTAAAAATTATACTTTAAAAAATACAAACTTAAAGAATAGAATTGTTATGCCACCAATGTGCATGTACTCTTCGGACGAGACGGGGATGGCAAATGATTTTCACTATACTCATTATGTTACCAGAGCTATTGGTGCAGTAGGTCTCATAATACTTGAGTCTACAGGAGTTGTTGAAAATGGAAGGACAACAGACAATGATTTAGGGATTTGGGATGACAAGCATATAGATGGGCTGAAAAAAATTGCTAATGGTGTTAGAAAATATGGTTCTAAAATTGCAATACAATTAAATCATGGTGGAAGAAAATATACAGGAACAGCTAGTCAGGCTGTAGCTCCAAGTGCAGTTAAATTTGATGAAAGAAGTGCATTGCCTAAGGAATTAACTAGAGATGATATTAAAGAAATTGTATTAAATTTTAAAGAAGCAGCGAAAAGAGCAGATAAAGCAGGATTTGATGCTATAGAAATACATGGAGCACATGGCTATCTAATACACCAATTTCTATCACCATTATCAAATTTGAGAAAAGATGAATATGGTGGAAATATAAAGAATAGAACTAGATTTCTAAAAGAAATATTGCAAGCTGTGATAGAAGTATGGCCAAAAGAGAAAGCAATTTTGCTTAGAGTATCAGCTTATGATTATAAAAATGGTGGAATAACATTAAATGATATGATTGAAATCATAAATGAAATTAAAGAGTATATTGATATAGTGCATGTAAGTACTGGAGGATTAATTCCAGCAGAAATAAATGCATATCCAGGATATCAAGTAAATTATTCAAGCATAATTAGAGAAAAATGTAACATTCCTACAATAGCTGTTGGGTTAATTACAGATATTAATATGGCTGAGGAAATAATATCGAATGATAGAGCAGATTTAGTTGCAGTTGGTAGGGAGCTTTTAAGAAACCCATACTTTGTGTTAAATGAAGCAAAAACTAGAAACTTAGATTTTGATTATCCAGAACAATATAAGGGTGCTTTCAAATAATACTATGAAGGTAGAGAATCTACGTTATACTAGTTAATATATTTTAAGCACATAAAGGTATATGTTTAGTAAAGTTTATGTGCTTATTCATTAATATAAAAATCAAGGTTGGGAGTTTAAAGTTTAAACCCAACCTTGCTTTATATAATATTTCTTTTAGATTATACTAAGCTTTTGATAGTTCTATTTTTATTAAATAAAAGTATATTTCTAGTAGCATTATTTTTGAGAAATACATTTTCTGGGGCAAGCTAATTGGCAAGCTCCACAGTCAACACAAGCAGATTCAGTGATTATTCTTTTTTTATCCTTATCTTCTGTGATGCATCCAACAATACATACTCGTTCGCAAGTTCCACAACCTACACAGTCAGATTTACTAATTCTTCTAGACATGATTTTCTCCTTACATTCAGAAAACTATAATGTTTGTTTGCAAGAGGTAACTGTAACTTCCAATGTTCTTGTTAGGAATGGACATTTTTCTTTCATTAGATTAAAGTTATCTCCATCTTTTAAGAATTTAGCAGTTCCTTCAAGTAAAAATCCAGTTCCCATATAATTGTATCCCATCACTTCTTTACTACCAAGAGTCAATTTAACTTTAGGGTTAGCATTAACATTTTCCTCTGTTTTAATCATAGCAGCTGCAGGGATTAAGATTTTATTTTCTTCTGTAATGATTAAGTAACTGTTCCATGTATTAGCGATGTGAGCTTCATTATTTGCACAAGTTACAATAGAAACTACTCCTTCATGATTTAGTACTTCAAAAAATTTTTCTGTAAACATTCTATATTCCTTCTTTCTTTTTAATAAAGATATATATTATCGTCGATAACTGTTATCTATAATTATAATATGATTA
Organism: Clostridium sp. YIM B02569; assembly: GCF_022320765.1. Classification (NCBI taxonomy): domain Bacteria; kingdom Bacillati; phylum Bacillota; class Clostridia; order Eubacteriales; family Clostridiaceae; genus Clostridium; species Clostridium sp. YIM B02569. Next base: position 73,275 of record NZ_JAKJJX010000015.1, read on the forward strand.
TTTCTTTTGTTTGTCAATATAAATATTTGGCAGGGAACATATGCTTGATACCATATGATTATCTTGAATGGGGATAAATAATAGGATATTATTAATAAAAGACTATAAACCAAAGGAGTATAAAAAATGAAATTTTCAGTAGGAGTAGAATATGCGATACATTGCTTATTATATATGGTAAAACTAGAGGAAGGTAAATCAGTAGGAATAAGAGACTTGGCAACCTTTCAAGGTATTTCAGAAACTTACTTATCTAAAGTATATGCAAAATTAAGCAAAGCAGGAATTATAAAATCTATACCTGGTGTGAAAGGTGGTTATGCGTTAGCTCGTAGTGCGGAAGAAATAACATTTTGGGATATTGTTGAAGCAGTAGAAGGAAGCGAATCATTCTTTCAATGTGCAGAAATTAGGCAAAATAATATATTATTAGATAAAGATAATTTGCCAGATACACATACAAAATGTCCATGTTTAATAAAAGTTGTAATGTCAGAAGCAGAAGATGAGATGAGAAAATACTTAAGAAAAAAATCGTTGGCTTGGTTATACAATGAAGTATATAATAAAAAGCTTCCAAAAGAGGTTGAAAAAGCAACAATTGAATGGTTTAATAATAGCAAAAAGTGATTTAAGTAGTAAAAATTAAGAATATAATGGATTTAATACTACTCTCATTTAAAGGTTATATGGTGAAGCAAAAAACTATAACCATACTTTTAAATTCAACTGATTTATAATACTATATATGTTGTAATTGGATTTCTACATTTTGGTTTTCACTTAGGCCTTACCTAACTGAAATTTTAAATGTAAATTTATTATTGCAACATATATATTCATATTTTCTATAAAGTTACTAATGAAGATATGTTAGTAATTAATTTCTAACTTTAATAAACCTTCCTACATTAACTTTTTTCAAGATAATTAGGAAGGTGTAAATTTCTTATTTTAGTATTAAATGTACTAACTATTATTTTTAAATGTAGGTAGTTGTGTTACTATTTATAAGCTATAACATACGGATGCTTGTGTATCTAAGACACTGCCGATAAATTTAGCAACTTCTAAGTGATTTGGATGAATAAGATATTTATCTAAATCTTCTAATGATGCAAATTTTGTAATCAAAATTATATCATAATTACTTTCACCAGGACGAATATTTATTTCTGACTGTATGTCTATCAGAACTTCTATTTTTCCTCTCATGCTTAGAAGAACTTCTTGAGTTTTTTTAATATTATCAATATCTCTATTCTTTAATTTTAATAATAAATTGTTTATGATCATATTATTTTACCTCCTAAAATATTTAATGTAGTTTGTGCGATTTCATGACCATTGATTTAGAAAACAATTTTATTCATGAAATATAAGCTATTACGAGTAGCAAGGACTACAAAGTTATTGATACTAATCTAGTGATTACTAAATAATACAATATGTCTATGTTGAATTATTTAGTATAGCGCCTTTATAGACTATATAGTCCTTATTATTCCGCCATCAATAATATGCTCACTACCAGTGATATAAGATGCTCTGTCTGATACAAGAAATGCAACAAGTTCAGCGATTTCTTCAGGTTTTGCTGGACGACCAAGTGGTATGCCGCCAAGGTTATCCATTAATTCTTGACGAGCGCTATTATAGTCAATTCCGGAATTTTGTGCCATTCTTTCAATAAGACGCTCAGCAGCTTTTGTTTCTGTAAAACCTGGAGCAACTGTATTTATTCGTATTCCATCTCCACCAAACTGAGTAGCTAGATTTTTGCTGTAATTTGTTAGGGCCGCTTTAGCAGCAGAGTATGACATAGTCATTATCCTAGGAAGTCTCCTTTGAATAGATGATATGTGAATTATTACACCTTTCTGTTGTTTAATCATAGAGGGCAGAAAGCCACGATCTAAGCGTACAGCTGAAAAAAGATTTTGGTTAAAGGCTTGCAACCAGTCGTCATCACTTAAATTTAATGCTCCAGAAGTGGAGGATGAAGAACCACCTACATTATTTATTAAAATATCTAATCCACCGAGTCTTTCAAGAGTCTCTTTAATGATTCTCTCAGTACCCTCTGGTGTGCTAACATTTGCTTGAATGAACACTATAGAATCTGGCAAATCATTATGCATAGTTCGTGCAGTTGTTATTATTTTTGCACCCACATTAAGCAAACGATCAACAATTGATCTACCAATACCTTTAGTTCCACCTGTTACAAGTACGCGTTTACCATCAAGTTCTTTGTTAATATCAAATGATAAAGTATTTTGCATAATTAAAAATACCTCCCTTTAAATAAGTTTATCTACTTAATCAGTATAATTAAGTAAACTTGACAACATCACGTCAAGTTTTGGAATGGTATTTATTTACTTAAGCAAAATCATTATAAGGAGATAGGTAATATCATATAATTTAATACTTTCATCTTTTGGAAATTAGGTAAATAGGAATTCTAGTCTGATAACATTATGTAATATTATGTGATTTTATTTTCTCAGTTATACAGTGGATTATATTCATTTTGATTCAGCGATTATAACTTGACATGATGTGGTCAGGTTATGCTTGTTATAGTTAGAAAGATCGATTATATAAAATAATCATTAGAGAAATAGTATTACATAACGGTTGTTACAGCTAAAATAGTGGTAATTTTGATAAAACTGGACTTCCAGATATTCTATTATTAGATTTTCATTTCACTATATTAAAAGGAATGGTGGCTAGGTTAGAAATATTGTTTCCTAAAAATATATAAATTAAGTAAGACAATACGATGAAGGAGAGAATTGTATGAATAATTTTATTAAAGTTAATTCTGAAAAATGCACTAAATGTGGTCTGTGTGTGAAAATATGTAGAGGAACATTGGTGATGAGTGATTCAGGACCAAAAGTAGACAAGAATCTTTGTATTGAATGTGGTCATTGCGTAGCTGTTTGTCCCAATGGCGCTTTAGACAGCACAAAAACTCCATTAGATAATCAAGTGCAAATACAACAAGAAAAGTTAATGGATTCAGATATTGTGTCCACTTTTCTTAGATCAAGAAGATCTATTCGAACATTTCAGAAAAGGAATGTATCTCGAGATACAATTAGTGAACTTCTTAATATAGCTAGATTTGCACCAACAGCTTGCAACTCTCAAGGACTTTCGTATCATGTTATTGATAATCATAAGATTCTACATGAAATTACTTCGATTATAGCTGACTGGACTGAGGAATCTATAGAAAATGGTGTTTTAAAGAATTCACCGTGGGTACAGAATACTATTTCGACAATAGAGCAGTATCGTAATGATAACAAAGATACCATATTAAGAGATGCTCCATGTTTAGTGATTGCAACAGCTCCAAGAGAACAAAAAGAACTTGGTCGCGACAATACACACTTTTCATTAACATATGTGCAATTATATGCACAAACATTAGGATTAGGAACCTGCTGGTCAGGACTATTTGAATATTGTTCTATGGCAGAATATGAACCTCTTTTAAGATTGTTGAATATTTCTAAAGATAGGGTAGTAACAGGTGCACTATTAGTAGGTTATCCACTTTATAATTTTAAAAGACTGGTAGATAGAAATCCTTTAGAAATCACATGGCAGTAAGAAGCAGTGATGTCTGGGAGTGAATTGTTTTAATTTATAAAAATCAACTATTCCCCTCAACTTTATTATACCATATGAAATTTTTAAATAACAGGCTTATAATATGTGCTTATTCTGTGTATCATAGGAACAGAATCACTTCGTAGAAATTGCTTCACTCGTATTTAGAAAAGTAATTAAAAGTCTAGATGGTTTTCAACGAGCAGTATAAGGGTGCGAGCAAGTGAATTAAACTACTCAGGATTCCGACTTAAAAGAGGAAGGGGAATGTGTATGAATTCATATGTACTTAGCTTTCAGGAAATTGATAAAACAAAGATTTCCATTGTTGGAGGGAAAGGCGCTAATCTAGGAGAATTATCTAGAATTACTAAAATTTTAGTACCAGAAGGTTTTTGTGTTACGACAGAAGCATATAAAAAAATAACTGAAAATAATGAAAAACTTAAAGGTTTATTAGATGAATTATCGCATTTTGGAGTAGAAGATATAGAAAAAATAAGAGAAATTAGCAGTGAGATTCGTAAGATCATCGAAGGCATAGCTATACCTGAGGTTATTAGCGAAGAGATTGCCAGATTCATATTAAGACTTGGTGAAAAAGATTCATATGCTGTACGTTCTAGTGCAACAGCAGAGGATTTGCCCACAGCTTCTTTTGCAGGTCAGCAGGATACGTATTTAAATATTATTGGAAAGGAATCAATCTTAAAACATATCAGAAAGTGCTTGGCATCACTGTTTACAGAGAGAGCAGTAATTTATCGTATTCAAAACGAATTTAACCACAATAAAGTGCACCTTTCAGTGGTTGTTCAAAGGATGGTATGCCCTAAGGCGGCAGGGATTTTGTTCACTGCTGATCCTATTACCTGCAATAGAAAAGTGTTATCCATTGATGCAAGCTTCGGACTAGGGGAGGCTTTGGTTTCTGGATTAGTGAATGCTGATAATTATAGAGTACGCAACGATAAAATAGTAGATAAGAAAATATCTACTAAGAAGCTAGGTATCTATTCTTTAAAAGATGGTGGTACCGAAAAGTTGGCGATTGAGCCTGAGATGCAAAATAGTCAAGTGCTCACAGATGAACAGATTTTGAGACTTACGCATATGGGTAGAAAGATTGAAGATCATTTTGGATGTCCACAAGACATAGAATGGTGTTTGGCTCACGATACATTTTACATTGTTCAGAGCCGACCAATCACTACTTTATATCCAATTCCTGAAGTTAATGATGAAGGAAAACATGTATATTTATCTGTGGGGCATCAACAAATGATGACAGATCCTTTAAAGCCACTCGGAATGTCTTTAAAGGAGTTAATATCTTTCGGCCGATGGTTTAAGGCTGGTGGAAGGTTGTTTGTTGATGTAGCACCAATGCTAGCTTCACCAGATGGCAGAAAAAACTTATTAAATAATATGAAACAACTCGAACCTCTCACAGAAGACGCAATTATGACCATAATAGAGCGAGACTTCATAAAATGCTTACCAAACGATAAAGAGAAAAAGAGTGACATTAAAAGTAATAGAAGTATATCAGCTGCAGGTTCAGAGCCACAAAAGGAATTGGATACGACAATCGTTTCTGAGCTGATTAAGAAGAGTCAATCATCCATAGAGGAGTTAAAACAAAAAATTCAAACTAAATCAGGAGTAGATTTAATTGATTTTATTCTAGAAGATATAAATGAGTTAAAGAGGATTTTATTTGACCCACAAAGTACAGTCGTATTTATGTCTGCTATAAATGCTTCGCTTTGGATTAATGAAAAGATGAACGAATGGTTAGGTGAAAAAAATGCAGCTGATATCCTTTCTCAATCTGTACCAAACAATATTACTTCGGAAATGGGTCTAGAATTAATGGATGTGGCAGATGTGATACGTCCTTATCCAGAAATAGTTGATTGTTTGCAACATGTAAAAGATGATAACTTTTTAGATGAAGTGATTAAATTTCATGGTGGAAAGGAAACAAGGGATGCAATCTTGTCTTATCTTAGGAAATTTGGAATGCGCTGCAGTGGAGAAATTGACATTACTAGAACTCGATTCAGCGAAAAACCAATTACACTTGTCCCTATGATTTTAAGCAATATCAAAAACTTTGAGCCGAGTGCTGGCCAAAAGAAATTTGAGCAAGGGCGACAGGAAGCTTTGAATAAAGAACAAGAGTTATTAAGTCGCCTAAGAGAGTTACCTGATGGTGAAGAAAAGGCCAAAGAGACAAAACGAAATATCGACTTGATCAGGAATTTTATAGGTTACCGCGAATACCCAAAATACGGTATGATTAGCCGCTATTTTGTTTATAAGCAGGCCTTAATGAAAGAAGCGAAACGACTCGTACAAGATGGTGTTATTCATGAAAAAGAAGATATTTATTACCTTACTCTTGAGGAACTTCGCGAAGTAGTACACACAAATAAAATTGATTATGATATTATAATAAAGCGTAAAGAAGAACATAAATTAAATGAAAAACTAACACCACCACGTGTTATGACCTCTGATGGTGAAATCATTACAGGTAAATATAAACGAGAAAATCTTCCAGCTGGTGCGATTGCAGGTTTAGCTGTTTCTTCTGGAGTAATCGAGGGAAGAGCACGTGTCATCTTAAACATGGAAGATGCTGTGCTAGAAGCAGGAGATATATTAGTCACCTCCTTTACAGACCCTAGCTGGACACCATTATTTGTATCAATAAAAGGTCTAGTGACTGAAATTGGTGGACTCATGACTCATGGAGCCGTTATCGCGCGTGAATATGGATTACCAGCAGTTGTAGGTGTAGAGAATGCTACTAAACTGATAAAAGATGGGCAGAGAATCCGAGTGAATGGAACTGAAGGATACATAGAAATTTTATAGTGATGTAGATAGTGTCAAATGAAATTACCAGACAGAAGGGTGGAAACTTGATAAAAATAATTACTGAGGACCAACCAATATTCATTTGATTATAATATTGATTCCAAAGAAGTCAGAAATTAAAAATAAAAGAACTGAAAGGAGTGAGTACTCTATGACAGGACCAGACGAGGAAAAGCTATATCCAAATACAAATATAAAGACGGTTTGTTATATAAGTAATCTACCTAAAAAATCTAATGTTGAGATTGGAGAATATACTTATTATAGTGATAATAAAAAATCTCCTGAGAAATTTTATGATAATATAGAGCATCATTATGAATTCCTGGGAGATAAACTTATAATAGGCAAGTTTTGCGCAATTGCAGAGGGGATTAAGTTTATCATGAATGGAGCAAACCACAGAATGGATGGAGTTACAACTTATCCCTTCAATATCTTTGGAGGTGGTTGGGAAAAGGTCACTCCAACAGTAGAACAGTTGCCTTTTAAGGGAGATACAGTAATTGGAAATGATGTGTGGATGGGTCAAAATGTAACTATTATGCCAGGGGTCAAGGTTGGTGATGGTGCGATTATTTCTACAAATTCAACTGTAGTGAAAGATGTTGAGCCGTATGCTATTTATGGCGGTAATCCAGCCAAGTTTATTAAGAAGCGTTTTAGTGATGAAAAAATTGAATTTTTACTGAAGCTTCAATGGTGGAATTGGGATGAAGAGAAGATATTTAATAATCTTGAAAAGTTAACATCAGAAGTTGGTTTAAATCAATTAATGAAAGAATGTATATAAATCATAAGCTATGTATAGCTTGGACAATAATATAGGCTAACAAAATTTCATATATTCGAAAATGAATTTGCTGGAGGCCATATATCATTAGAAGACTACAAGTTAAAAATGTCAAATATAAATAATGATAATAAGGTTTTTTTAAGCTAAAAAGTATGGTAGAAAGTTAAATGAGGAAGTTTATTTTCCTCATTTAATACATAATATTAAAAGATTTCCTATTAGCAAGTAAGTTCAAAAATTTCTAATAGTCTAATTTAGTGCGTAGTTCATTTTTATATAATCAATCCATTCGGTATGAAGCTCATCTTCGGTTATTCCGAAAACATCTACAAAACTATTGGGTTCTTTTATCAAATTGCACAGCTTGTCATAGCCAAATAATTTGATTATTGATTCTACTATAGTATATGAGTATTGATATCCATCATATTTGAAAAAAGTTTCAAAATCATCGCCTGTATCTAAATCTTTAAATGTAGGAACAATATCATTTGCTAGTCCATTTTTAACAGTTTTTATTATCCAGTTTCCATTATTGTCTTTTGCTTCATAACATGCAATTCCTTCATTCAACCACCTTGGTGTATTCTCATTTATTTTATTTACTATGATATGAACAAATTCGTGAACAGCTGTATTTAATACATTATGAAATTCTGAACCTGGTGGTGGGTTTAAAGGTGATGCAATCACAATTTTACCTATTCCAAGTCCTCCTCTTACCCACTCGGGTGCATTTGGAAATCCCAAAGCTATATGGAGCTGATTATGGTCTGGATGAATCTCAATAATCAATTTTTCTTGAAGTTGTTGATTGAAAATATTAGTAATTCTATTATAGCTATTTTCAAGAACATCAGAAACTTTATCTATACATCTCTTATCAAATTCAGTGTAATGGATTATAAAATGCTGAGTTTCTTTTCTTAAATTTAATTTATAGTCATTTTCTATATCTACATTTCCAAGTTCAATGTTATCTGAAATTTCTTCTGTTTTTTCTGTCATTTCAGTCTTCACCTTTCAATATGTTATTTAGATAGAATGATTTGTAATTATGTAATAAATCAAACGTGTTTATATGTAATTATAGCACTTATTTAAACACGATTTACATAATTAAACATATATTTCCTAAATATAATTTGAAATAAGCTTTTTAATAAGTGTGAAGGGTACACACCATTACATTAAATTTCTTGATTAGTCTTTTAATAAATTTGCTAATGACATACATAATAAATAATTTTTTGAAACTGAATCCTAATTTGTTTGAGGTAATATAAGATTTTTCTAAATAGGAATGATTTTATGTACTCGTATAATAAAAAAGGCTATAAATAAATAGTCATATTATTTTTTACCATAAATATGGTGAAGAATAAATATTCTAAACAATATTTATGGTAAAGAATATTAGAATATATATTCTTCAGAATATGCTTGAATAATGCGGGTTCGAAGGCCACGAATTTAAAAATCCCTAGATTTTCACATAATTTAAGATAGGAAAATAGATTGTCATATTGGGAGAGAAAAATTTTGAGTTGATAATAAAATAAATAACTTCAACAGGCTACTAGAAATAAAAGACCTAGAAGTTAAAAACTTTACTATAATTAATGACAAAATAATATATTCGTCTCGATTTACTTTCCCGATGTTGATAAAACAATTATGCCTTGCTATTATGGATTAAAAGATTAAACCATTAACATATGCGAATGAAGTTTGTATGGGGAAAAGCACTAATGATTACAATTTAATTAAAGGAGATATATAATGAACGAACAAGATAAATTAAGGCAACTAGAAAATGAGTTCAAAGAATGTAGAGCAGTGCTAGCTGCTATTGGGGATGAGACAAGGCAATTAATTATTTTAAGCTTAATGAAAGGAACATATCCTGGAATAAGGGTTGGAGAAATAACTAAAGGGACACATTTGTCACGTCCAGCTGTTTCGCATCATTTAAAAATATTAAAAGAAGCCAAAATTGTAACTTTAGTCAAGCAAGGAACGATGAATTTCTATCATATAAATCCAGCTAAAAGCGATTTGATTCTGATGAAGAGGTTATTTTCTCATGTTGAAGAATTTATGTGTGATTGCTGGAAAGAGAACTAGAATAATGGCAGAATCTAAAGGCGATATTTAGTTGATTTGGTTTAAACTAATTTGTTCTGGAGGGTATAAGAGATGAATCTAATAAATAAAGAAATAAAAGCAGTAAATGGAATTAAAATACCTCAGGTTGGTTTTGGGGTATATAAACTAAATAAAGGGGAAGATTTTGAAACTGCTGTGGGTGAAGCTATTAAAATTGGATATCGTCATTTTGATACTGCTAAAATTTATGGCAATGAAAAAGATTTAGGATTAGCAATCGAAAAAAGTCAGATACCAAGGGAAGAATTTTTTATTACTTCGAAGGTTTGGAATACGGATCATGGCTATGAAGCTACTAAGAAAGCTTTTGAACAAACTTGTAAAAAGCTGAACGTAGAGTACCTTGATATGTACCTAATTCATTTTGCTTCATCTTATTATTTAGAAACGTGGCATGCTATGGAAGAGTTATATTTACAAGGTAAGATCAAAGTAATTGGAGTTGCAAATTTTCAGATACAACACCTTGAAGAATTAATGAAACACTCAAGGATCACACCGATGATTAATCAGATTGAGACTCATCCGGAGTTTCCACAAAATGAGCTACATCAATATCTTACTAAACATAAGATTTTGCATGAAGCTTGGGCACCCTTAGGTCAAGGGAATAAAGCTTTGCTGGAAAATACAGTATTGAAAAAAATTGCAAGTAATCATGAAAAAACAGTGGCTCAAGTAATTTTACGTTGGCATATACAAAGGGGAATTATTATTATCCCCAAATCGTCAAATCCCAAAAGAATCAAAGAGAACATTCAGTTGTTTGACTTTGAATTATCAAGTGAAGAAATGGAAAAAATTAATCAACTAAATACAGGGAAAAGGTATTCTCATAGTCCTACAGGCTATATGATTAATCCACTTTATAATAAACTGATGAAAATTTTCATTAAATAAATTTTTAATCTATCTAAAATTAGCGATTGATATTCTAATGTTAGATATAACTTAGAAAGTCCTACGTATATCTGTTACAGTGAACCCTATATATGGAGAATCAAAACAAATAGGACATGATTAAGTATTAAAACATAAACCAATGATATTAAAAGTGTCATTGGTTTATGTTATAATTTTTTTAGTTAGAGATGTGTATTAAATGAAGAACCTATAGTTAATTGTAAGAATGTGTATGGCCAAGCCAATTTACTTGATAAGGTTAGGTTATATAATATATTTTAAAAGTATATATTATTTTTTATAAAAAATACAACTGAAAAAGGAGTATAAATTATGATAAAACCAATAGTAAAAGATATATTATTTTTAGGACAAAAATCAGAAGAGGCAACTAAAAATGATATGGTAGTAATTGATGATTTAATAGATACATTAAGAGCAAACTTAGAGCATTGTGTTGGATTGGCTGCTAATATGATTGGAGTAAAAAAGCGTATATTAGTATTTACTGTAGGCAATCTTATTGTACCTATGATAAATCCAGTTATATTAAAAAAGGAAAAGCCTTATGAAACAGAAGAAAGCTGTTTATCTTTAATTGGGTTTAGAAAAACAAAGAGATATGAAACGATAGAGGTTACGTATCTTGATAGAAACTTTAATAAGAAAAAGCAAGCATTTAATGGATTTACAGCACAAATAATTCAACATGAAATGGATCATTTTGAAGGTATAATAATCTAATTATCAAGTTAAAAACGTAGCTTGAGCATACTAAAAATAAATGCTGAAATACAAAGGAAAGCACAATATTCAATTTATATTTGATTTTAATAACTGCATTTACATCAGCATAGATGTATGTTAGAATTTGGTACAAAAATGAAATCTTTTAGAAAAAGTAAGATGGTTTGAGGTGTTAATAATGAATATAAAGATAGTTCCTGGCCTTAATAACTCTGGGCCAGAGCATTGGCAGAGTATTTGGGAGAAAAAATATGGATTTAAAAGAATAACCCAAGAGGAATGGGATTATCCTGTATATAAAGAATGGGAAAAAAATTTAATAGAAAATCTTTCAAGAGAAAATAGCTGTGATGTAGTATTAGTTGCACACAGCCTTGGCTGCTTGCTTACTGTAAAAGCCATGCCTAAGATACGAAAGTACTTGAAAGCAGTCTTCTTAGTGGCTCCACCAGATCCAAACAAGGAACAATTTCCAAACTTTTTAGATTCCTTTGAGCATTTGCCAGAAGATAACCTTCAGCTACCTGGAATGCTAATTTATAGTGAGAACGATCAATATTCCTCATCTCTGTTTTGTATAGAAAAAGGTAAACAGTGGGGGCTTGAAACAGTATCTGTTGGCAGAAAGGGTCATATAAATAGTGAATCAAACATAGATGATTGGAGTGAAGGATTTAATTTATTTCAGAAACTATTGGAAAGAATTCGATAAGATTTTTCACTTTCAATTGTACAGTGTTAATTTGAAGGGAGTTACGATTTTATGCATGATGTAGTGGCAAAAGGTATATTATCTAGTAGTAATGGAATGAATATTTATAGAGGATGTACTCATGGATGTATATATTGTGACGCCAGAAGTCATTGTTATGGAATGGATCATATTTTTGAAGATATTGAGGTTAAGGCTAATGTGCAGCCGCTATTAGAGGATGCACTTAAGAAAAAAAGAAAAAAGTGCATGATTGGAACCGGTGCAATGAGTGATCCATATATTCATCTAGAAGAAAATCTTCAAAATACAAGAAAATGTTTAGAGATAATTGATAAGTATGGATTTGGACTCGCAATACAAACTAAATCAAATAGAATATTAAGAGACTTAGACTTGCTAAGAAGTATAAACAAAAAAGCAAAGTGTGTTGTTCAGATGACATTAACAACTTATGATGAAGAATTATGCAAGATTATCGAACCTAATGTTTCTACAACAAAAGAACGATTCGAAGTTTTAAAAATAATGAGGGATAACAAAATTCCTACAGTAGTCTGGTTAAGTCCTATTTTACCTTATATAAATGATACAGAGAAAAATATAAGAGGAATTTTAGATTATTGTGTAGAAGCTAAAGTTAAAGGAATTATAGTATTTGGTATTGGATTAACATTAAGAAATGGAAATAGGGAATATTATTATAAGAATTTAGATAAGCATTTTAAAGGTTTAAAAGAAAAATATATAAGAGAATATGGGAATAGTTATGAAGTGTTAAGTAAGAATCATGAAAAATTAATGAAAATTATTAAAGACACCTGTCAGCAGAATAATATTATTTTTGGAGTGAAAGAAGTTTTTAATTATATGAAAGCTTTTGAAGAGGAGAATAATGAAGTTCAAATAGGTTTTGATATATAGGAAATAATTTATATGATAAAAAGGTGCTATCTACTTTGTATATAACATTTATATACAAAGTAGAATAAAGAGCTCTTATTTTTATTGCAGCAAAATTATAACTGATTGAGCTTGCTTTCAGGCTCTTCACCATTTTCTACACGCTTTATATTGTTCACGAAGAAATCATATCTTTTTTTATGGAATTTGAGACCATCAGGCAAGCCTGCTGTATGAGGAGTAAGTATCACATTTCTTAGATTTCGGAGTTCACTTTCAATTGGAAGAGGTTCAGATTCAAATACATCAAGGCATGCTCCTGAAATGTCTCTATTTTTTAATGCATCTATCAAGTCTCTTTCATTGACAATTCCGCCGCGGGCTGTATTGACAAAAAGTGCAGTATTCTTCATTTTCTTGAATACATCTTTGTTGATTAGCTGTTTGGTTTGCTGATTTAAGGATACATGCACACTTACTATGTCTGATGAACCTACAAGAGTATCGAAATCCGTCATTTTCACAAAATCGTCAGACTGTACAACGGGATTTCTAGCATAAACAAGAACATTCATATCAAAGACCCTGCAAAACTCAGCTACTTTTTTACCGACGGAGCCAAAGCCTATAATCCCGATGGTTTTGCCTTTTAATTCACTTCCTGTATACTGCAATTCATTTTCATCTATCTTATTCTTCATGAAAGAATCAAGAAACGGTATGTTTTTATAATAAGACAATATCAGTGCCATTACGTGCTCGGCAACTGCCTGTGCATTCACTCCTGCAGCATTGGCAGCCCAAATGCCGTACTGCGTGCAGGCATCTATATCTACATTATCAAATCCTGCACCCGTCTGTACCAACTTTAATTTTTTTGCTATAGAAAGCAAACTGCGGTCTACTTTAATATGTTCAGGTATGAGTACCTGACAATCTTCAATATGATGTAACATTTTTTTTCCGGGCTGGACAATTACAATGTCCCAGTCTTCTGGAAAATGCCTTATAATATTTGATTTTGAGGTCTCAGTAAAATATCCGACTATAAGAATTTTCATTTTTAAACCACCTTTCATGCTCTATATCTATTTCGAAGAAAATCCGTTTGATGTTAGCAATTACAAGCCAGGCATCTTCTACATCATATACTGCGAGCGAAATCTCAGAATTTTTCATATTTTGTTTGTTATTATAATATACATAGTCCTTCTTATTGTCAAAGTAAGTTAAGCTCTATTTAGCATTAATCTTCTATGAATATTGCGATTCTCACTGCACTGCTATCTAGATAACAATTGCAAAATATTTGAAGTTATATCTTTACTGAATTGATACTGTTCTTGTGATGCAACAGGATTAATAGCTGCTAAAGGTATTTCCCTTTCATAAAGGGAGCCGTGAGTTCGTATGTCTTTAGTATTTAAATAAATACCTTTAATTTCAGCAAATGCATAATCTTCAGAGGCAAAAATGACGTAGTCTCCTATACTATTTATTGGCAAATTATAAAGTTCAGCAGCTTCTTTTTTGTTCAAAATTTTGTCAACTGATACTTGAGCAGACACAAATTGGAGATACTTTTCCATTTCATCTGAATTTTTCATATATACATAAAGCGTTCCACCTTCCTGATACGCATGATTTTCAATATATCTATCTTTCATTGGAGGTACGCATACAACATGAAAACCTGCTTGTTCAGATAAATTTTGAAAATTTACAAGAGTAGTTTTTTTATTCATTCCATGGTCAGCAGTAATATAAATCTGGCGGGTTGGTTCTAATTTGTGTATTTTTTTGATGCAGTTATCAATATCGTTTATTTGCTTTTTAGCCTGTTCAGAGTTTGGTCCATAATGATGCATAATATAGTCATTAGTAGTGCAGTACACTATTTCAGGAGATTCTTTTTGTATGCACGTATGGGCTGCATCTAAAATCCATTTGCTACTTTCTACACTTTGTATTTTTGGCGGCATAGAAATGCCTAGCTGCTCTAAAAGGTTAAGGTCAGGCTTTTCAGCACTAATTCCTAAATCAACATCTTCTCCATATACTTCGAGAATCTTTCCTTTTACTGTCAATAAAGCAGTTTTACCACCAATACTTTTAATGTGCTGTAATATTGTAGTAGCTTTCATAAATCCTTTCTCCTGTATAAATCCAGACTTTCCTGTTATGTGATTATAAAAGAAATTTCCTACCATTTGTGTCTCATTTGGCCAAAGTCCTGACAGAATAGAGGCATGATTAACGTTGGTTACCGTAGGAACTGCACCATAGATATTTTTTATAAATCCTTTTTGCTCACATAAACCATAAATATTTGGTGCACTTTCCAAAGTAAAATACTCTGGAGAGCACCCATCAATGACAACAATCATTATTTTTTGCATAATTTACATCTCCTTTACTAAAGACACTTATTTGTTTTTAGGTTATCACCTCTATAATGCTTTGTAAAATATGAATAATATTATATAATGATTAGTAAATACTTAACTATATGAAATGGGGGATTTCAATTGACAATTCGTGATTTAGAAATATTTGTAGAAGTTTGTACTCAAATGAGCATGAGTAAAGCAGCTCAAAATTTATATATATCGCCATCATCCATCAGTCAGTCAATATCAGCGCTAGAGAATGAATATAATACAAAGTTATTTGAGCGATTATCTAAAAAACTATATTTGACTTCTAATGGAAAGGAATTGCTTTTCCATGCAAAACAATTATTATATGATTTAGAGCAAATGAACTTAAAAATGAGGAATCTTTCCTATGAAGGACTAGTACGAATTGGGGTTTGTACCACAATTGCTCATAAATTGATTTACCCAATATTAGAGAAATTCCAAAACCTTTATCCTTCTGTTAATATTCAAGTTGAAATTGGGAATAGCTCCTACATAGAACAAAAGATATTATCATATGATTTGGATATAGCCATTATTCAAATGGAATCTCCTTGCAGCGAGTTAACATATATTGATTTTTTAGATGATAAACTAATGCTTGTTTGCCACCCAGAAAATCCCCTTGCTGAACAAACAATTAGAATTAAGCAATTAAGTTCAGAATCAATAATATCCCGTGAACCTGGAAGTAGAACTCAAAAAATGCTTCAAGATATTTTTGATGAATCGCATATCATTCCTAATGTTACATGGATTTGTAAGAGTATTGATTCTATAAAAGAAGCTGTAATTCATAATAAAGGAATAGCACTTTTGTCTCAATACTTAATACAAGATGAATTAAAAAACAGAAGAATTGCAAAAATAAATTTAGAAGAATATAACTTTACAAGGAAGTTCTATATTTCTTACCATAAAAACAAGAACTTAACAGAATATATAAATAATTTTATAATGTTGTGTAGTACAATAAAGGAGGAGAATCCCCTAAAGGTATGATAGCACTCTGGTTATGTTACTAACTATATTCTATGATAAATGATATTGAATTATTAATAGCAGATTCATTAAAATTGGTAATAGGTATCAGCATGAACAGTTTAAATCAAAAATGAAATCCACTAAATTAGAAATTGATATGCTCCCTTTATAGAAACAGTTTTTTATTTTAACTGTCTGCTATAAGGGGAGCATATCAATTTAGTGGGTTATTTAACTGGTAAAATACATGTGAAATTTTAATTTAGATGTGTTGATCATATACCTAAGCTAATGCTTTTAAGTTTGAATAAGCTTTATATGCTTGTAAAATACCTCCGATAAACAAACCAACTGAAAAGCCAGATAATAATGAATACAAAATATTAAAGAAGAGTGTACTGTATAACAACGGATTAACAGCCATAGCAACATTTAATAGATATTTAGCAAAAAAATTAGTCATCATAATAGTTATTGGTAAATATGAGCCAGTTTTATATAGAGAGCCATCCTTTATATATATTTTTCTATATCGAGAATATAAATAATATGATATTAAAGTACCAAAACACATACAAATACTATAGAAGATCATAGAAATGCCTATATAGCTAAAGTTTGTTAGTAACTTTTCTAAGCCCCAAATAATAAAAATAGATGGCATAATGAACATTTTAGAAAGTGATAACTCACCATCTTTACTAGCTTTAAGCCCACGCTTTAAAAGATAAATAAATATAACCCAAACATAAAAAGGAGTTTGGTTAAATACCTCTGAAATAATATTAATAATCATCATAATAATATAGCCTTCTTTCTTAATTCATATCATGTTGTAAGAGTACAATATAAATTAAATAAGAACAATACGTATTTACGTAAGCGGTATATTTATATAACTAAGCGGTATTAAAACCAATATAAAAATAAACAGAAACCTACTGTTGGTTTTTATTTTTTCTATTTCTATCTAAAATCTCATTCATTTTCTTCACGTCTATTTTCTCATATTGATAATTAATAAGTCTTACGCATATGTAAATTAATATAACTTCAATAAACGTTGAGAACATTAATGATAAGGACATATTCCAGTTAAAAAGATAATTTGATGCAACAATCATTAACCAAATTATAACTATATATAATAATGGATTAAATATTGAGTCCTTAGAAATAATATATTTATTGATAACTATCTTTATTAATGACAATGATAATGATAAAGCTAATAATTCACAAATCTTTTCATTATCTAAAGATTGTTTTGTAATAAGCTGAAATAATGTTATTACTGTAAAAACTACTGAGGTTAATTTAAATATTTCTCTTAAATATTTAAAGCTCATTTGCCATCCCTCATTCCCAATTTATTTTTTAAATTTGCAACATATCTTCTTGAAATTATTACTTTTTCATTATTAGTTAAAAGAGCCTCTAGATTTCCGCTTAACTTTGGATAAAAAGAATGTATCTTATCAATATTGAGTAGCAAAGATTTAGAAATTCTAATAAAATTCATACCAGCTAATTGTTCCTCAAGAACATACAATTTCTCGGAAATTTCATAGGTTTGAGTTTTCGTATAGATGAATACTTTTCTATCTATTGATTCTATATAAAAAATTTCATCCACGTTTACTTTGTAATATTTTTCTTCTTTTCTTCCAAGTAAGTGTTTAATAACTTCATTTGATGATGTCAGTAATTCTATGGCTTCAGTAACCTTTTCTTGAACATTGTGTACGTTAAAAATAACTTCTTCCTCTAATCCAGAAGAAATAATGTTTATACTAACCTTCATTTTTACACTCCTACAAATTAAATACTGTTAATATATAAAATCATATAGTACAGCTTCATAAATAATCATTATTTTTATTTAAACATTATTCTAAACAAAATATGATAATCATTTTCCATAAAGTACATGCCTATTTATATATAAAATATCATATAGACTAAAATAAGTAAAATAAGAGAAGAACAGGAGGCTGATTAATGAAAAGAGAAGAATTGACTTTGAAATTTAGAAAGAATAATCTGCTGAATTAAAGTCAGCAGACTATTTTTTAAGTGGGTTAAGGTTCTATTGATTGTGGGAATCTAAAAACATTGTCAGGGTCATAAATCTTTTTTATTATTCTAAGGGTTCCATAATTCTCACCATAGTATTCATAGCCATAATATTTAAGCTGAGCATAAGGGAAGTTTACATAAGAGCCATTTGTTATAGTTTCCACATATTTAAAAACTTGTGATACCCAGTTTTTAAATACATTGCCATCTTCATATTCTTCCCAATCTGCTGTTATTCCTATAATATAGCTGGCATCTCTATAGTAATAAGCTGAATAATCACTGGAGAAATCTTTTATCTTACCGCCTAAAGTATAAAGTCTTATAAAACAATCATCTCCAGGGCTACAATCTATATACTTAATTAAGTTTCTGATATTTGTTTTACTTAGATGACAATAAACAAACCTTCCAGTAGCCTTAAATCTATCAGGAGGCCCATAAAAAGAACCAATGGCTTTAACAGCATCTATAAAAGGTACATATTCTATTAAAGAGTTATCTAGTAAACCTGGGAGCAGCAAAAACTCTTTTAAAATTTTTTCAGCTTCAGACTTAGGTCCATAGAAGAATCCATTTAAATATATGCCTCTTTTACTTAAACCAGCAAAACAGCTAATCCTTTTATCAGCAGTTCTTAGCCAACATTGCCATAGGTTAATAAATTTTTCCATGGAAATATTATTCCATCTAAGCTGTATAAGAGTAATATAATTTACCTTATGAAGTCTAAAAGTATAGTTAGTTACAACTCCAAAGTTTCCACCACCTGCTCCTCGACAGGCCCAGAATAAATCACGGTGTATATGATTATTGGCAGTTATTAGATCACCTTTGGCATTAACCAATTGCAGCTCTATAAGATTGTCCGATACTAAGCCAAAGTTTCTACAGGATAAACCTATTCCTCCACCTAATACCAAGCCAGAAATTCCAACTGTAGGGCATGTTCCGCCATTAAAGGCATATCCTTTTTCAGAAGTTATTGAGTATATATTTCCAAGTCTTGCACCAGCTTGAATTTTTACAGTATCATTTTTAGTATTAACTTCAATCTTGTCCATAGGAGTTGTATCTATTACTATTACGCCATTATCTGTTGAATAGCCTTCATAATTATGCTTCCCTGTACGAATGCGAAGTCCTACATGATGTTTCCTGCACCATTTAATAGCGTTGGATACATCTGTTGGTGTATAACAATAAACGATAGCTAATGGAAATTTATTAATAGATAGATTATATTCAAGTCTTAAAGTTGGATACTCTTTATCTGAGGGAGTTATTACCCTTCCTGTTAATCCATTTAATCTCATTTTCTTTCTCCTTTGTTAAAATGCATTTTTCTTTATTTTATGTTGCGAGTATCATAGAAGTGATATGTAGAAACTCAAAAAATACTAGTTATTATCATTATTTTGCATAAGAAGAATGTTAATGATAATTCTATGAATATAAGAATTTGTATATGATAATGAATAAGCTTAAGATTCTAAATAAAATATAAAATTGATAATGGGTAGAGGTGAAAAGAAACTATATTTTGAAAAAATTGTTTGGGAATTGAATTTTTACATTTTTTTATTGAGCATTTGGTTTAACAAAATTTTAGATGTAAGTTTATTACTGCAATATATATGTGCATAAATGATACAGAAATATTTAAGAATTAACTATAGTGTTTCTGAGCATGATATTATTTTCTATAATTGAAATTTTACTAGGAGGACTTAAAATGAGTAAAATAAACGTATTAGATGTATTTTTCAATTTTTCAGGACAAAGTGATGCTATACATCCAGTTATATTGGAAGATGAGAATGAAATGATATTAATTGACTGTGGATATCCAAATTTTTTGAGTTTAATGGAAGAAGCTGCATTAGCTGAAAAGATTAATATAAAAAATTTATCTAAAATAATTATTACACATCATGATTATGACCATATGGGAGCTTTAGCAGAATTTAAAAGAAAATATCCTAAAGTAAAAGTATTAGCATCAGAAGAAGATGCTCCATATATTGATGGAAGTAAAAAATCATTAAGATTAGAACAAGCTGAAAATATATATGATTCATTATCAGAAAATGAGAAAGTAGAAGCAGATCATTTTCATAAAATGATTCAATCTATAGAAAGTTGTAATGTTGATATAAAGTTAAAAGATAGGGATTATTTCGATTGTTGTGGAGGAATTGAAATCCTAGCTACACCTGGGCACATGCCTGGACATATATCCATTTATCATAAAGAAAGTAAATCATTAATAACAGGAGATGCCTTAGTTGTAGAAAACGGAGAACTTGTTATTGCAGTGCCTCAATATACCCTAGATATGAAAGAAGCCCAAAATTCTGTTAAAAAGTTTTTGGATTATGATATTGAAAGAATTATATGTTATCATGGTGGAATATTTGAGAATGAAATCAGGGATGCTCTTAAAAGAGTTTTTTAAGCTAGGTAATTTTTATTATTTTTCAATCCGAACATAAATCTTACTTTTTAAATGCGTACTTGTAAGTGAATTAAAGTAAAACTATAATTAATTATATTACGGATAGGTATTAATTCCCATGGATTAAAGGAATGGTTTTAGCCTATAAATTAAAGTATATCTGGAGGTAACATGGCAAGAAAATATAATTTATATCAAGTTGATTCATTTACAAAGGAAAAATTTACAGGAAATCCAGCAGGGGTAATATCAAATGCAGATGGATTAACTGACTATGAAATGCAGAAAATTGCTAGAGAGCTTAACAATTCTGAGACAGCATTTATTTTCTCTTCAAATAGTAGTGAGTATGATGTTCAAGTGCGCTTTTTTACACCTATAAGCGAGGTCCCTATTTGCGGACATGCCACTATTGCAGCTCATTATGTACGTGCTATCGAAAATGAACTGGAAGCTTCAAGGATTTATCATAAGACAGGCGCAGGAATTTTACCTGTTGATATAATAAAAGAAAATAATGATTACAAAATTATTATGACACAGGGAAAAATTGAGTTTGGTGAAACTATTGATGGTACAAATAAAGAAGAACTTTTAAAAGCACTTAAAATTAAAGAAAGTGATTTACTTGATGATTATAAAATTCAGATAGTGTCAACAGGTCATTCTAAAGTTATGATAGGTATTAAAAGTATTGAAACCTTAAATACATTGCAGCCGGATTATAGTGCACTTTCTAAGTTAAGCGAGGTAATTAAATGTAATGGATATTATATTTTTACTACTGATTCAAAAGAGAGTGATATTTTAATACATGGAAGAATGTTTGCACCTTCAATAGGTATCAATGAAGATCCTGTTACTGGTAATGCAAATGGTCCATTAGGTGCATATCTTGTTCATTACAATCTTGTTAAGCATAATAATTCTTTATTTAGATTTAAAGCTAAGCAAGGAGAGGCTATAAATAGGCCTGGTATAATCGAAGTTGAGGTAAAGATAGAAGACAATGAACCAATAGAGGCCAAAGTTTCAGGAAACGCCGTTATAATATTTAAATCAGAATTATTATTAAATGATTAAAACTAATATAAAACACATGCAATAGTAGGTGAGCAGAATTAATTCTAACCAAAGGAACGAGGCTTTAAATGAGTAAATATGTATACGATGATTTATGGAGAGATATTTTGAAAAATAATGGGATTTTCCTTAGTGAAAAAAACATAACATTATTAAAGAAGATTTTTAAGCCAAAGCTATTAAAAAAAGATATGTTCTTTTTACAGGAAGGTGATAAGTCTACTGAAATAGGAGTTGTTGTTAAGGGAGTTTTTCGTTCTTATTATATTGATAAAGCAGGCAAAGATACAACAAAATATTTTTACAAAGAAGGTGGGGTACTATTCTCATATGTAGCCCATCTATCTCAAAAAGAATCTATGTATTATATACAAGCATTAGAAGATAGCGAAATTATTGTAGCCCAAATTTCTGATTTTGAAAAAATAGTTGAGGGAAATTATGAACTACTTTTATTTTACAAAAAGATGATTGATAGTGTTCTTATTATGAAAGAAGAGCATGCAATTAGTTTTAAAGTATTAGATAGCATTGAACGTTATAAGCAATTCCTTAATGCATATCCAGGATTAGAAAAGCGTATTAAACAATATCATATTGCTTCTTATTTAGGAATGACCCCTGTGTCACTTAGTAGATTAAGAAAAAATTTAAATATTAACAAATGATAATGCAGCTAACCTCCATGTGATTTATGATGTAGATAAATTTTATTAATGGGGGGTAATTTATATGAAAAACAATACAGTTGTTTTAATTACAGGATGCTCATCGGGGATAGGACGAGAACTTTGCAAGATATTATCTGAGAGAGGATATATAGTTGTGTCAACAGCTAGAAAGGTAGAAGCTTTAAAAGATTTGCCTGTATCATTAAAGCTACAACTAGATGTTACCCAAAAAGAATCTATTTCAGTTGGGATTAAGGAAGTGATAGCACGATTTAAGAAAATTGATATTCTTGTAAATAATGCGGGATACTCAACCAGAGGTGCTTTAGAAGAAATCGATGTAAAAAGTGTGAAAAGCATGTTTGATGTAAATGTATTTGGAATAATTAATATGATTCAGGCAGTTGTTCCGGAAATGCGTAAGAAACAATTTGGCAAAATTATAAATATCGGTTCAATTTCGGGAAAATTTGTTCAACCCATTAATGGTGCATATTGTGCATCTAAATATGCAGTTGAGGCAATAAGTGATACGTTGCGTTTAGAACTGCACAACTATAATATTCAAGCAACTGTAATAGAACCTGGACCAATAAAAACAAATTTTTTTAAAACTATGGTTAATAATTCAAATAATCTTATGACTAATCAAGATTCTTATTATTCAACTTTTTATGAAGCAGATGCTAAATATCGAAATGATCAAAATTTAACTGATCCTAAAGAAGCAGCGAAAACTATTGTTAATATAATTTCGAAAAGGAGACTTAAACCTCGTTATAAGGTTGCTGTTCCGCTTGCATATAATATAGCTATACACTTTCCTGACTTTGTAAGAGAATACTTTATGAAAAAGCGCTAGATTAATGAATAATTATAATTTATAGTAGCAGAATATCAACAACTATTGGAAGGGGATAAATCAATAATGACATTTTTAAAACAAGTAAAGCTCTATAGAGTAAAAATTACTGAGCCTTGCGACAACAAAAATATATTACAGAAAACATTGAATTTCAATTATACTCTCAATAATTCAGGGATAGGTTATAGAGAGTTCAACAATATTATTCCAACAGGAATTACTGGTTGGATAATACAATGGATGGGGAAAAAATATTTTGCGCCTGACGATAAGCAAGAAGGTTTAAAAGATTTTATAAATAGAGTTCAGACTGCAGATATATTAATACCTTATAAGAGAATTGAAGGGCATTGTTGTAAAATTTATTAGTATTAATTTTAAGGTGTTAAATAACTAACTTTTACAAATATTTATTTAAAAAAATATTAAAATATATTACATGAATGAGGCGAAAAGATATGGAATTAATAAATGGAGATTCAAATCCTATAGACAAAACAAGAGAAAGTATAAAAAAATTGATTGAAGATTGTAAAATTGAACTTGAAGTTTTGAGTAGAATGATAAATGTGGATTATAACTGGCTAAAAGATTATATGGATGGAAAAAGAAATTTGCATGAGTTTTATGCTAATGCAAAGGATTCTATTAAAAACAATAAAGAATTTGTGTGGAATCCAAAGTGTCCAGAGCCTTCAGCATTATCAAATAAGATTTATATTCTATCTGAAGGGATACGTAGTATAAATGAAGATGACAGAGTCAAAGGAATAATAGATGTATTGATAATTGACGTTGGAATTAGATACGATACTTTAGCTATGTATGCAGGTATAGGCTTAGAAGATGTTAAGAATTTCATGAAGGATACTAATTCTATTACATATGAAAATAAATATAAGCTAGCGGTAGCAAGCTTGTTTTTACACTTTTTGGTTAATGGAAACAAGTCAGCTTTAGGCTAATTTATTAATATATTTGATTTTATAATGTTTCTTGGTGAGATTGTGGCAACATATGCATAGGAAGAGTGTTTGGAAAAAGGAAGACCAAATGCCATGAAAGTTAAAGCAACAATATTAATGGGTACAGGTTATTTTGATTTAAATAGTAGAGTTGGGGCGATATTTAAATCATGTGAAGGAAATAGGTAATCATATTTATATGAAATCTTAAAGTAACATGAAATAAAAAATACTTACTTTGTATCAAAGCTATCTTAACTTTATGCACATCAATATCGAAATCTGTGGGTTTGGAGTACTAATAAAAAAGAATGTATTGCTTAAAAGTTGATATAATGGTACCAAAACAATATGAAATATTTGTATTATATGAATGAAAGTGGAATTGGATATAATTGGAGGCAAAATTATGAAAAAATTAAAAAAACTAAGACTGATAGTGGCTCTATTAGTAGCAAGTGTTTCATCGGTATTTAATTCAATTGGAGCGAATGCAGAATGGAAACAGGATTCAAATGGTTGGTGGAATACAGAAGGAAGTTAATGGTCAGTAGGTTGGAAAGAGATTGATGGAAAGTGGTATTATTTTAAACAAGATGGATATATGGTACATGATACAACCATTGATGGATATACAATAGGATCTGATGGGACCTGGATTCAGGCTGCACCTAATAATATTACAACTAACAAGTATAAAAGTTTTGATATTGATGAATTTAAAAATGATTTGAGAATAGATGGTTATCCTGTAGAAGTGAGAGATACATTGTATAGGGAAAATAGTGTATCTAAAGGATGGAAATTAGTTAATGGAAAGTATTATTACTTTAGCTTTGAAGGGGATCTAGCAAAGGATGAAACTGTTGATGGATATTATTTGGGTGTAGATGGAGCTTTAGATACAACTAAAGGTAAATCACAATTGCAAGATATTACTATGAAGACTGAAAAAAGTGTGTATCCTCTCGGTACAGAAAAGATCAGGGTTGATATAGCAAATAATACGAATTTAGAAAGTGGATATGGTGGAGAATATTATCAAATAGATAAGTTTGAAAATGATGAGTGGCATAATTTAGAGTTTGCAGAAGATACTAGTTTTAATGATTTAGAAGCGATTTTGCCAGTAAAAGGAACAAATGTTGATATTTGTAAATTAAACATACTAAAAGATTTTAACAAGCTTACAGCAGGAAAATATAGAATATTAGCGGAAATTGAAAACTCAAAAGGTTATTCACATGTGACTGCAGAATTTGAACTGCAATAAAGAGAAGTAAATATAAGATTTTAAGTACCGTATTATTCAGCTGAATGTACGGTATTTTTATATTTAAAATGCTGCACAATTTTATCGAAATGATTATTAGTTCAAAATTAAATAATACTAAAAAATAAAATAATATATTTCTAAAACAAACGCAAAAAAACAAGGAATATAGAAGCCTTTAGAGTAAAAATTATTGAATATGCATCATTATCAAATAATAAATTTCACGAAGGATGCTAATTCTATTACATATGAAAATAAATATAAGCTAGCGGTAGCAAATTTGTTTTTACACTTTTTTGGTTAATGGTAATAAGTCAGTTTTAGGCTAATATATTACTAAATTTATTAAGGTGCTTATTACAAGATTTTAAAGCAAAAAAAAAGTTTGCTTAATTAGGGGAATACTTAATCTATATGATAACTCATGAGAAAGAAAAAGTCTATATTTTTATTATCTTATACTCTATAATTTTCGTTGTTGCAACAAAATTATAATTAGATAGGAGAATGAATATGACAAAGAAAAAGATAGCTAATATTCCATTTGGGCCATTTATCAGTGTTTTAGCAGGAGCTACTGTTAATGGAAAACCTAATTATGCTACAATTGGAGCATATGGAGTTGTAAGTCAAAAAAATGTACTTTATATATCGTTGAAAAGCTCACATTATACAACAACCGGAGTTTTAGAAAATGGATTTTTTACTGTAAATATTCCTAAATCAGATGATGTTGAAAAAACTGATTATTGTGGAACTGTTTCTGGAAGCAAAGTAGATAAATCAAATGTTTTTGAGTCTTTTTATGATGAAGTAGGAAATGCACCAATGATAAAGGAATGTTCAATAAATTATTTGTGTAAAGTGATACAAACCATTCCCATATTTGATTTTACAATGTTTCTTGGTGAGATTGTGGCAACATATGCAGAGGAAGATTGTTTGGAAAATGGAAGACCAAATGCCCTAAAAGTTAAACCAACAATATTAATGGATACAGGTTATTTTGATTTAAATAATAGAGTTGGATCAATATTTAAATCATGTGAAGGTAATAGGTAATCATATTTATGTGAAATTTTAAAGTAACATGAAATAAAAAATAGCCAATATGAAAGTAATAAAAGTATAGCATTTTTGTATGTATGCTATTTAAGAAGTATGTATGAATTTAATAGTTATTTGAAATGCAAAAAAGAGTAATAAACATATTGGGAATATGAATATTACTCTTTGTTTTATATATTTGGGGAAATATATATGAAAAAAAGTTTTTATCAAGTTTATGATTTTATTATAGTTATTTATTATGTCAGAATAATGGCAAATGTGAATTATAAATTTATATTCCCCATACTATGTAAAACCTAATCAAAGATGTTATCTTAGACCACATGTCCTCATGTAAACACACAATTACCTATAAATGAGATTCTAGAAATAATACCGTATGGGAAAGTCAGTTTTAAATTAATTTTTATGAAAATATTACATTACCATCAGTAAAGATTATAATTGAAGAAGTGTATGTAAGCGGAGGTAAAACCTGGTGGGTAACTCGAGCATTTAATCTTAATAGAGCTTCCATAGTTTGGTCTGAATCAATAACCATAACTATAGCTTTACTAGTAGATTCGCCAAGTTTTATAGTAAGAGATGAATTGGCTGGTAAGCCTGAATCGCTCCAAGTGTAAATACCTTGTTTAAATGTTTTAGGTTCGGCAGATACACCTATAATATTAAAGCAAGTAGATATGAAGAAAAAAATTAAAAATATAGGAATAAATTTTTTCATTAGTTTAACCACATTTAATGTTAAATTATTATATAATATATCATTTGTATTATGTGTATTTAGGGTTGAAATATTCAACATATAGGTTAAACAAAAAATACCACTTGTCGACGCATGTATGTATGTGATAATTAATTTAAAATTAAATAATACTAAAAAATTAAATAATATATTTTTAAAATGAACGCAAAAAAACAAGGAATATAGAAAGATTTATCGAATATATACCTATCATAGATTGAATTTACTGGAGGGTGTATATATGGAAAATAGACTTGAGGCATTTTTAGAGGTTATTCCTGAATTAAAGGAAATATTACAAGACGATATAGCAGTTGCTGTAGCAGATACTAAGAAATTTATATATTATCGTGATGGAAATTCCATTAACTTACCTATCAAAGTTGGACAAGAGTTAAATCCTGAGGAACCATTATATAAAAGTATAAAAGGAGGTAAGGTACTAAGTGTGATAGTGCCAAAAGAATTATTTGGAGTATCATTTAAGGGGATTTCTTACCCTATTAAGGATTCAAGTGGAAATATTATTGGTGGAGTTGCAATAGGGAAAAGCTTAAATAAACAGTTTAAAGTAGAAGAAGTAGCAGAGAACATTTTTAGTTCACTGCAACAGACAAGCGCAAGTATTGAGGAAGTGGCTACTGATTCTCAAAGACTTTCATCTTCAATGAATAGTATTGTAAATGCAACACAAAAAACAGAAGAAAAAATAAAAGAAACGGATACGATATTAAATCTTATTACTAGTGTTTCTTCTCAATCTAATCTTCTAGCTTTAAATGCGGCTATTGAGGCTGCAAGGGCAGGCGAGGCAGGAAGAGGTTTTTCAGTTGTTGCAGGTGAAATGAGAAAACTTTCACAGATGAGCAGTGAATCGTCAAAAAAAGTATCACAATTGCTTCTTGAAATGAGAAATTCTATTGATGAAGTTATTAAGGAGATTAGCAATACAAACATGATAGCAGAATCACAAGCAGCAGCTACTGAAGAGATAACGGCTACTTTAGAAGAGATTACCTCAAACTCTAAGGAACTGGTGGATATGTCAAAGGTAGTATGGTAAAGACGATTATGGCATTTACTTCAGATACATATAATTTTAGTAATTATCTTATTAGATTATTTAACAACCCTCATAAAATTTATTAGGAAAATTTAATAAGCTCATGGTATAAAATAAGCAGAAAATCGCATTATTTAATAAAATATGAATATGCGATTTTTTTCTGCGCAATTTGAAAAAGCATGTAGTTATGAATTACTTAAGTATATTATTCATGGTTGAAGAAAATTTTTGATTATTAATTATACAGATGTTTCTTTATGTTTATGAACTTCTTCTCCCCATTCGCCAAGATGTTGTAAAGCAACTATGAGCTTTTGACTAAGTTCTGATAATTCATATTCTACTCTTGGTGGAATTTCATTGTATTGATGACGAATAATCAGAGCATCTTCTTCAAGTTCTTTTAAGTTTTTTGAGAGCATAAGACTGGATATGCCATCAACTTTTCGCTGTAGTTCATTAAAGCGAAGAATTCCATTTTGAGATATAACCCAAATGATTAATAATTTCCATTTCCCATTTATAATTTTTAAAGCATATTCAATAGAACAGTTTTCCATGAAAGCAACCTCCATTACTTATATAAATATTAGTAGCTAAATATTTTTTGCGTACTTGTTGATTTATATGTTACTTAATATAATAAAGTCAGTCAATAGATGATTGATTGACTTAAGAGAATTTTATATTTAAAAGGAGAGATAAGATATGTCAAAGGTAGTTATTTTTAAAGGCAGTCCAAGAAAAAATGGATATACTGCAAAATTATTAGAACAAGTTGCAAAAGGAGCTAAGTCTAAAGGTGCTGAAGTTATTGAATTTGATTTAAATGATTCTGGAATTCGTGGATGTCAAGGATGTATGTATTGCCGTACCCATGACGGTTGTGCAGTTAATGATTATTTGCAGCCAATGTATGAGGCTATTAAGGAAGCAGATGCTATCGTTTTTGGTTCTCCAATATATTATTATACAATTACAGGGCAATCAAAAGTTTGGTTTGATCGTACATTCCCAATGATTGGAAATGATTATAAGGCAAAATATCCAGGTAAAAAGTTAATAACAATATTTACTCAAGGGAATCCTGATCCTAAGATAGGTGCGGAAGGCGTTAAATTTGCCAATAATATGTTAGAAGAATTAGGCTGGAAGTTAGAGGATAGCATTCATTACTGCGGAACTAGCCATAATCCTGATTTAGCAGTGTTTGATGAGTTATCTTTAAGAGCATTTAAGGATGGAGAAAACTTAGTTTAATAAATTTATAATAGTATTTGGATAGTATGACGAATAATACTGAATTTGAAAAGTTGGAACTTAAAGACACACATCATGTAATGTTAACTTGACATAGAATTTAAAGAGGAATATACTTTTATGTAAGGTAGACATGACAGGAGTGGTTCTTAATGAAAAATAAACTAAAAGAATTCCGTGAAGCTATTGGATTAACACAGGAACAATTGGGAGCTCTTGTAGGAGTATCAAGACAAGCAATAAACTCTATTGAAACAGAAAAATATGAGCCATCTATATGGCTGGCTTATGATATTTCTCAAATATTTCATTGTGCAATAGAGGAAGTTTTTCTTTTTGAACAAAGTGAAAGAAAATCAAGGGCACAATTAAGTAGAGGTGTAGTTTAAATGGCATTAAGGAAAATTAGATTATTTGGTGATGAAGTTTTAAGAAAGAAAAGTAAAGAAGTTGAAGTGGTAGACGAAAAGATCAAGCAAATTCTAGATGATATGGCGGAAACCATGTATGATACAGAAAATGGTGGGGGCTTAGCGGCGCCGCAGATAGGAATACTTAAAAGGTTAGTTGTAATAGATATGGGACAAGGTCTAATAAAATTAGTTAATCCAAAGATTATTAAACAAGAAGGAATTCAAGAAGTTATAGAAGGATGTTTAAGTAATCCACATGTATTTGGAAGATTATTAAGACCAGAAAAAGTGACAGTTCAAGCATTAGATGAAAATGGTAAAGAAATAATACTAACAGGTACAGGAGATTTAGCAAAATGTTTTTGTCATGAAATTGACCATTTAGAAGGCATTCTTTTTACTGATTTTGTTACTGAATATTTAAAATAGTATATTAAACTTTTTGTTACTGTATTATTTAATATATCATGCATTGTTAAATAAAAATGAAAATGTTAATTAATAATTTAATACAGCATTTATATAATCAAAAAATCACTAGGTAATGTCTAGTGATTTTTTGCTGCCTAAATATAAGAAAAATTATTGGCTTAGTAATATGCAGCAAAAGTGATGAAATTCAACTAAAGAATTAATAATATTCTTGTATTTATATATGTTACAAAAATAATTTTTTATTACAATTCTAAAAATATTGCAAGAATTTTGGCTGTAATTCTGAATTATAGAATATGCAATGTTAAACACGACATAAATTAATATATTTTGCAGTTACAGGAAAATATATAAAAAATGGTTGTATTTTACTTTTGATAGTAGTAGTATCTAAATATAGTTCGTATATGGAACTATACTAAAATAGAACTATTATTATGGGGAGTGATTTATGTGGAAGGTAATAATAAAAACATGTTTAAGGAAAACTCAAAAATAAACTTTAATAGGACAGCTGAAGTTTATGATGAAAGCAGTGATGGCAAGTTTGTAGCCCCAATGTATGAGGAGATTGTTAGTAGGGTAATAAATGCAAATCCTAAAAAAATATTAGATGTTGGATGTGGGACAGGTAATGTATTAATAAAACTTAGTGCCAACTATAAGTTTGGTTTATATGGATTAGATATATCAGAAAATATGATTGGGATAGCTAAGAAAAATCTTGGGGATAAAGCTGAACTCAAAGTTGGTGATTCAGAGGACATTCCTTGGGAAGATAATTCTTTTGATGTAATTGTATGTAATGCATCCTTTCATCATTATCCAAGCCCAGAAAAAGTTTTATTAGAGATGAAAAGAGTATTAAAGAATTCTGGTTTATTAATTTTAGGGGATCCAACGGCACCAGTAATTTGTAGACAATTTATAAATTTATATTGCAAAACATCTAATAATGGTGACTATAAAATATATTCTGAAAAAGAAATTAAGGCACTTTTAGTAAAATGCGGATTTGAGCCATTTGATTTTAAAAAGATTAACTATAAGAGTTTTGCAATTAGCGCTAAGATAAGAAAATAATCATTAATAGATTGGAGTGACAATATGGATAAAGAATGTAAAAAGCAAATAGATGAATTTAATGTATTATGGCATCGTATGTTATTTGAATCAAGCTATAAAGATATTGAAGCTAAATATGCTAGAATAAAAGGACTTAGTGATAATGAAATATCCATAATTAGAATTATTTCCGAGAAAGAAGAAGTTATTATTAGAGATATTTTAGAAATATTAAATATTCCTAAAAGTACATTGACTAACATGATAGATAGATTAGAAAAGCGTGATCTTATAAGTAGATCTATTAGTAAAAGAGATAGAAGATCTTATAAATTAGAGCTTACGGAAGAAGGAAAAAAAGCGCAAGAGGAACATATAAAATTTGAAGAAGAAATTTATGGAAAAATAATGATTTCTTTAGATACTTATGAAGAAAGAGAAAATTTATTAAATATTATGAGAAAGATTGTTTATAATATTTCTAGTAGATAATGAAGTTAATTTTTGAGGTCAAATGGTTATTTACTTTTTGTGAATCCATTTACCATGTCACAATTATGGCCTAAAAACAATATTATAAAAAAGAGTATGATTTAAAGAATATTTTCTTATTTGAGATAAAGTTCACATCTGTAAGTGGTTTTTAGATTATATGCGGTAGTATTATACAACCTAATAATTTATAATAACCACTTTTATGTTGAACCATTCACCAGAGCGTTCATAAGTTACTAACCAACAAAATTGAATAACAAATTGTAGAAACGTAATATTCTTTTAATTCACTAATATTGAGTTTGCTAGTGAGTTGTTGTATTATATACTAACTATAATGCAATATATATTTGACATTATGATTTGTATATGTTACAAC
Organism: Clostridium sp. YIM B02569; assembly: GCF_022320765.1. Classification (NCBI taxonomy): domain Bacteria; kingdom Bacillati; phylum Bacillota; class Clostridia; order Eubacteriales; family Clostridiaceae; genus Clostridium; species Clostridium sp. YIM B02569. Next base: position 105,757 of record NZ_JAKJJX010000015.1, read on the forward strand.
AATAATATAAGGAGGAATGCAGGTGAAAAATCTTAAAATGAAATCAGCAAGAGCCTCGATGGACTTATCTCAAGAACAGTTAGCAGATATAGTAGGCGTAACAAGGCAAACAATAGGAATGATAGAAGCTGGAAAATTTAATCCATCATTGCAATTATGTATCGCCATTTGCAAGGCACTTGGAAAAACATTAAATGATATTTTTTGGGAGGATGATGATAATGAATAAAAAAATTGATGAACGCCAACAGCAGGAATTCTATAAATGTGAGAATATGGCGTTTCGCATTATGTTTAGTGTATCAGTAATAGTGATTGTAATACAAATGTTATTTATGAAAGCTGCTTTTCAGCAAGTACTTGGTGAAACAGTAATACTTGCATGTGGGGGCATTTCGATGATTTGGAGTTGCTTGAAAAGTGGTCTATGGAGCTACAATAACAATGAACCTTTTGTAAAAAGTAATTTAATTTATAGTATTATATGCTCAGTTGTAGCTACGTTATTGTTTGCAATTATAATTTATACAAGGGCAGGAATCAAAGTGATGACCCCTACTATAATTGGTGGATTCTTTGGTGGAATTTTCATTCTTGGATTTATTGTTCTAACATTACTAGGACAGGTATCAAAGAATACAAAAAAGAAAATAGAAAATAAATATAAGGATATTTAAGTGAAACTTTTTTAGGCTTAGAATAAAATATATATTTGAGTTCTTATAAGATACTACACTTAATATTGAACGAAGGTAAAATATATGGATATTGAAAAACTTGTTCAGGAACTTGGAAAATCTATTGGAAAGATTATTTGTAATAAAAAAGAAGAAAATAGTGAGAAAATCAATATAGAGCAAATGAGTCCTATAGATATATTTAAAATAATTCTTACCAAAGTTGTTCATGATGGTGATTATAATAAAGCAGAAGATTTAATCTTTGATGAACTAGAAAAAAATAATTCACAAGAAGTTCATGAAATTGCAATTGACTTTTATAATTCGCTCCTTAAAAAGAGTGATGAATTCTTGAGGAAAAGTAATTTCCCAAGAGAAGAAGTTTATCAGGGATTAAAAGATATAGAAAAATTTAAAGTTAAATAAGTAGGTGTTTTAGGAGGAATTTTTATGGTAGAAAGGGAAGAGTTTCTTGCTTATATAAAGGAAAAATTTAATACCAATCCTGACTATCCATGGCCTAAATATCCAGAGTATGCTGTACTTAGACATGAAGTGAATGGCAAATGGTATGGGTTAATTATGAATATACCAAGAATTAAATTAGGTCTAAGTGGAAAAGGAAATGCTGAGATATTAAACTTAAAGTGTGACACTGCTCTAAATAGTTTGTTAAAAAGTCAAGATGGGATTTTTCCAGCATATCATATGAATAAAAAGCACTGGATTACAATTGATTTGGACAGCCTATTTTCCAAGGAGGAAATATATAATTTAATTAGCTTAAGTTATGATTTGACAAAATAGAAATTAGTTATCAAAAGTAATGCAATGATTCTAAAATCGCATTATTCAAGAAAATTGAATTTGCGATTTTTTTTGTACGGTAAATTATAGATTTATTGAACGCTGAATATGTAATACTATAAGGCTTTATGGAATTGAAATAATATTTTTTCAAAACACAACAGGATAGCATTTACAAAATATGTTACAATTAACTGGAAGATAAATGGAGATTTAGAGGTGTGAAAATGAAAGTTTTAATAATCGGTCTTGGTGTGATTGGGACAACTTATGGATATGTTTTTCAAAAAGAGGGGCACGAGGTAGAGCATTTAATAAGAGACAGCAAAAAAACATTTGTACCTGAAAATATAAATGTCAAGTTATTAGATGGAAGATTTAACAATAAAGGCGAAGAAAAAAATGATAATTATAAGATCCATATCGCAAATAAAAACAGTTCTTATGATTTTATATTAGTAAGTGTTCCAGCTGGAAAAATTGAAGGAGTAATAAGAACATTAAAAGAGAATGACATTAATGGTACTTTGATAATTTTCAATGGAATATGGGAAGATAAAAATTATATTGAAAATTTATTTAAAGGATGGGAGTACATACTTGGTTATCCAGTAGCAGGAGGGAATATAAGTGATCATGAACTAAATTGCTGTATATTTGATCATATTATGCTTGAAAGCAAAGAAAAAACAAATATTAAAAATTATGATAAGTTATTGGAATTATTATCTGATTGTCATATTAAAGCTGAAATACCTTTTGATATGCTCGAATGGATTTGGATTCACATGGCAATAAATGCAGCTGTTATAACAAACGCTGGAGAATATGGTGATATAAAAAATACAACTGAGGCAGCAGAAAAGTTGATGGATTCTTCTAAAATTTTATCAGAAACAATACTAACTATAAGGGAAACTGTAAAAATAATTGCATCTAGAAATGTAAATTTGAAAAATTATAATAATGAATTATTTGCTTATAAAATGCCTTCAAAATTATCAGGAATAGTTATGAAAAGAATGTTTAAAAATAATCAGCTAACTCGTAGAATTATGACACTTCATAATAATATAGATGATTTATTATATGTATGCAAGAATGTATATGACTGCGGTAAAAATAATCAAATGGATGCGCCGCTGTTTTCAAGAAAATACAATTTACTAGAAAAGAAGATAAATTGTTAAATTTTGCGCCCAAGCAATTCAATATAGAGAAGTGTATCAAAATTATTAAATTTCTTGTCTTATATGGCTTAATGCTTTCTCTTTTAAAGTCCCTACAATTTTATAAAGAATGAATTAAGTCATTTGAAAATTAATTCTCCAGCGTAACGAAAATCTACTATATCTTTGATTTATAGCTGATTATAAGCAGAAAAATTTTTATTTTAAGTAATTTTATATAAGAATTAACAGATGTATAAAATTGCTATAAATAAAAAGATCCAAGAAGCTAATAATAAAGTGAAATAAGCTTTAGATTTATGAGGCAAGTTACAAAGGAGGAAAACAAATTGAGAATTAAATCAAAACATATTTTATTTTTTTTGGCAAGTATATTTTTTATTCTAACTATATTTATAGATAATATAAATATTAATTCTGATTTATGTGATTTGGCATTCAATGAAGATGTTACTTTAAATGAAAAAATAAGTGAGCATAAGAAAAAAACAATTTATTTAACTTTTGATGATGGACCTAGTAGCAAAGTAACAAATAATGTTTTGGACGTATTAAAGGAAAATAAAGTAAATGCAACTTTTTTTCTAATCGGAAATCAAATTGAAGGAAAAGAAGATGTGGTAAAAAGAATTTATGATGAAGGAAATGGAATAGGACTTCATACATATACCCACAAAATAAGGAAAATTTATAGCAGTGAAGACGCATTTATAAAAGAAATGATTAAGTGTCGAGATGAGATAAATAAGGCTATTGGAATTTCACCGAATATAATTAGATTTCCATGTGGAAGTCATAAACGATTGAACAAAAATTATTTAAAAAAACTGCATGATGAAGGATTTAAAATATATGATTGGGACTTAGATAATACTGATGGATTAAATTCAAAACTCTCACCAGATACTTTATATAGAAAAGCAATCAAAGGAAGTGAAAATCGCGAAAACATAATATTACTTTTGCATTGTACAGATATGCATAAGAACACATGCAAGGCTCTTCCACAAATAATAAAATACTATAAATCTAAAGGATATGAATTTAAAGTTATTACAGAAGATACTCCAGAATTATATTTTCATATGAGAGGAAAATTATTTAAATAAAAATATATTTGCCTAAACAATATAACATTTAAAAATAAAGGCAGCATGTTATTCATGAAGATTAAGAATGAAAAATCTAGTGAATACTAAATGAGAAAAATTATATAAATTAAGCCTAGAATGTAAATTCTAAGAACACCTATAGAAATATAGGTGTTTTTGTTGTAAACTTGTAATATATAGGAGAAAATTAGAAGGTTTTGTTTAATTATCTTAAAATGATTTATTAAAACAATAAAAAACGGGGAGGGGTTCTTTGAAGATTATAGTCAGACATGTACCTAATTTAATTACAATAGCAAGAATAATACTATCAGCATTATTTGTTCAAAATATAATTGAGCAATTTATATATGCGAAGGAAAGAAATGTGAATTTGAGCATTTTATTTTTATCAATATGTATTTCAGATTTATTAGATGGCAAAATTGCAAGAAAAACTAATTCAACTTCGCTAATAGGAGCAAAACTAGATGTATTTGCAGATTTGTTTTATATTATTATTTCATATATAACGTTAATAAACATAAAAATTTTGCCTATATGGTATTTTGGATTCGTATGTTTGAAATTCATTGAATTTATAATAACATCAAAGTATATCAAAAATATTAAAAAGTCGGACAAGTCCTTTATTTTCGATAGTGCTGGTAGATTAGTTTCGGCTACATTTCTAGTAATTCCAGGGATTGTATGTATATATAGATATATTGGGGCTAATAATGCAATAATTACAATAAATTATATTATCTATGTAACATTTATAATTGGAGTTTATTCTTCTTATTCAAGAGTAAAACTTTGCTTTATCGAAAATAAACTTATATAAATATAGAGAGTTATGAAAGGATGATAAGTATGAAGAGTATATCGGGAAAGTTAGTTATACTTATGAGTATGATAATAACATGGGTATTATGGTTATTTGTTGAACCTATAAGAGAAATATCTACAATGAGTGGATATTCTCAATTAATAGCTGCATTTGCATTGGTAGCATTTGCATTTATTAATTTCATTTCAACTAGACACAAAATTTTAGATGGCTTATTTGATGGACTAGATAAATCATATATTTACCATAAATATTTAAGTATTTGTGCGTTAGCTTTGGCTGTTATTCATAATATAACAATAAGTATGGGGAAAAAAATTGAAAGGGCCAATGGAATAAAAATTCCTAAAGATCCTTATGCCATGTATGGGACTTTTAGTATGTATATATTTATAGTACTTATATTAATCGCCCTTGTGGCTAAAAAATTAAATTATGAAAAGTGGAAAACAATTCATAAATTTATGATTATTCCTTATGCATTTGGAATTTATCACTATTATGGAAGTGCAACTTATGCTGTCTTTTCATTGGAACCTTTTTGTATATGGCTAAATCTAATAAATATCATAGGTATAGCATCTGCAATTTATAGCGTGTTCCTTTATGAAAAAATTTCGTTTAAGTATAAATATAAGGTGAAAAAATTAGATATAGTAGCTAATGGAACCTTTGAGATTACAGGGGATTCCATTGGAAAAGAAATAAAATTCAAACCAGGACAATTCGCTTTTTTGAAGATTTTAGATAATGAAAATGGATTTGTTTCACATCCATTTACAATAAGTGAAGCACCTAAGAATGGAGAATTGCAATTCACTATTAAAGCATTAGGGGATCATACAAAGGAGTTGTTAAATACACTTAAGGTTGGAGATGAATTTGTTGTCTCAGGACCTCATGGTAAATTTAATTATAAAACTGGTGTCAAGAATCAAATATGGATTGCAGGAGGAATTGGAATAACACCTTTTAGGAGCTTTGCTCAATCAGGTGTAGGTGAAGAATTCTCGGTAGATCTTTTTTATGCATACAATAATGAAGCTGAAGGAGCATATAAAGAAGAATTGCAACTATTAAACAGTAATAATTTAAGAGTGCACTTATTTAATTCAAAAGAAAAGGGATTTTTATCAGTAAACGAAATATCCAAAGTTGTGAATACAAAAGATAGTGTTGATGTTTACTTTTGTGGGCCAGCTCCAATGAGAGAAAATTTAAAAAAGCAGTTTAAAGATAGTAATTTTAATATTATAAATTTTAATTATGAGCATTTTCAATTTAAATAGATAAGATATAGATTTATTGAAATGTCACACTACTCAGAGGTAAAAGTGTGACATTTTTAATTGTATAATATGGAGATTTAACTTGGCAATTAACAAAATAATGTTACTTTAAAACTGAGTAATATAATACATACAAGCTATGTTATAATTAATCCCAAATAGTAAATTATTATAATTTATTTTCATATTAAGGAGGACTCAGATATGACTGTATATATAGCATTGTTAAGAGGAATTAACGTAGGTGGAAAAAATATAATTAAGATGGCAGATTTGAAACAAGTATTTGAATCAATCGGACTTTGTGAAGTAAAAACCTATATTCAAAGTGGAAATGTTTTATTCAAATCAGATGAGACAGAAGATATTCTGTGCAATAAAATTGAAAATGGGATTGAGGCAGTCTTTGGGATTTCTACAAAAGTCATTTTGAGGACTTCTACAGAATTAGAACAGATTATCTTAAATTGTCCATTCTCCAACGACGAAATAACAAAAGCAGAGACATTATCCAAAGTAGAGTGTTTATATGTTGCGTTATTGAAACATAATCCCTTAAGAGAAAAGATTGAGTGCATGGATGCTTATGGAAGCGAAAGTGATAAGTACCAAGTTATAGGAAGAGAAGTATATCTATTATTCCATCATAGTATTCGAAATTCAAAACTTGCTAATAATCTTCATAAATTGAATGTACCAACAACTGTGCGCAATTGGAAAACATTAAGTAAACTTTCTGCATTAGCAAAAAATATGGAGTAATAATGTAATTTGCTATGAAATAAAATGCAATGTCAAAATACAGTCATTTCATCTTATCAAAGTATATTAGAGAATATGAAATAGTAATATGTATATGCTAAATAAAGTATAAAGATAAGTTGCAAAATCTTCTTGAATTATGTAAAAATATTGAGAGAAATATAAAAATATCATATAAAGACTTATAGGCTTTACGGAGGTAAAAATGAGCAAAATATTAGTAGTATTTTATTCTTTTTCAAATACAACAAGAATGTTAGCAGAAGAAATAGCAAAACAAACGGGAGGAGATATTAGGGAGTTAGTTCCTGAAAAGTCCTATGCATTCAATTATAATACAGCAGCAAAGGAAGTAAGGAATGAAATTGAAAATGGATATTGTCCAAAATTATTGTCTGGAGAAGAACCAGTCAAGTCTTATGATTACATTTTTTTAGGGACTCCCAATTGGTTTAAATCATTCGCTCCACCAATACTAAGTTTTTTAAGAAACGTGGATTTGCAGGGAAAGACTGTTATTCCTTTTTGTACTCATGGTGGGGGAGGTTTTGGGCAAATTCAAATTAATATTGCAAAAGAATGCCCGAAATCAACAATCCTTCCTGGCTTTGAAGCTATGAGTAATTTTACTGAACAGCAGGTTAAAAGCTGGATTGAGCAAATTGGTCTATAGAATAAAGAGAACTTGTAATTATTTATATATCTGCGTGAGATATAGTGCTGATTCAATAAATCAAAAGAATCCTTTTAACAATTTGATAATATTTCATTGGTAAAATGTATCACAAATTATTTGTATCAGTGAAAATTATATATATATTGCAAAAATAAATCTTCATCATAATTCTAAAAATATTGCAAGAATTTTATCCGTAATTGTTAAATGTGAATTGTGAATTGCAACATATATATTAATAAATAAAAGCTTAGAAATAATCTTGACCCTCACCTTACAGGAGGTCTTATTATTATAAACGAGGTGAAGAATTATGCTATACACGGTTAAAGAAGTTGCAAAATTTACAGGAGTCACTGTAAAAGCACTACATCATTATCATAAAATAGGATTACTATTTCCACATGAGGTAAATGAAGCCGGCTACCGTCTTTATGGTGAAAAAGAGCTTGAGCGACTTCAGCAAATATTATTTTATCGTGAGCTTGATTTTTCTCTTAGTGATATTAAGAAAGCACTTGAGGATGAGCCGAATCGGTTAGAGTGTTTAGTTAAGCAACAGGAACTGCTAATTGCGCGCAAGCAGAGGACTGATGGTTTGCTAAAGACTATAAATGAATCAATTGTCCTTGGTAAGAGAGGAGAAATTATGGATAAGTCAGCAATGTTTAAGGGGTTCAATAAAGAGGAATGGAAGGATGCACTTTCAAATCAGAAAAACTACCTTAAAGGTAAGTATGGATATGATATGCCTGAGGTAGATGAAGCTCAAGTTAATAATATGAATGAGGTAGCTATGGAAGCACAGCAGTTTATAAACTATATAAAAGATGCTCTAAAAAATGGTGTAAAGGCTAATGATACAAGTGTACAGGAGACATTAAAAAGTCATATTGAATTTTTAAATGATCATGGTCACAGCGTCGATGCAAAATCATTTGTATCTCAAACAAAGTTCTTTTTAGATGATGATTTTCATAGGAGCATGCTTGAAAATCAATTAACGGGACTTTCTTACTACCTTTATACAGCAGCAGAAATGTATGCTTCTTTAAATTAGTAAATACTTATAGGTAGTATATTTAAAGTAGCACAAATATTTTATAGTAGGTGAATTTATTTAGAATAGAATTTTATAAAACCATTGTATTCTAATATGGTTTACCATAAATATTGTTCAGAATATTTATTCTTAACAATATCTATTCTGAAGAATATTACCATATATATTCTTCAGAATATGCTTAAATAATGAGGGTTTGAAGGCTATACCTTCATAGTGTTTTTATTTCAATTGTATAATTAGCCATAAATCTAATGGTATAAAAAATAATTCGACCTATAAGCCATACTGTTAAAAATTAATTACTGAGAATTTAAAAGATGATTATTTGTTACACTAATAAAACTTTTAAGTAAAGGATTGATTTTTAAATTCTTGTTGATTACAAACTTAATTTCTAATTCAGCAAAGTTATCTTTTAAGTCATAAATGAAAAAATTATGATTTTTAGGCAAAATACTTTTTGGTAAAAGAGATATGCCAAGACCTTCATCTATGCCCCTAAGGATAGATTCTAGTGAATCAAATTCAATAATAGTAGCAGCCTTAGAGTTGTTATAACTCAACCATTTTTGTAAGAGCTTACGATAAGGGCAATCAGCATCTGAAATTACTATTATAGGAGCTTGTAAATCATTAATAGAATTAATGCGTATAGAAGATACTAGTGCAAGCTTTTCTTTAAAGGTAATAACTTTTTTTATTTTTGAGGATGTAGTTTCATCAGATATAAAAGCCCCATCTAATTCATTCTTTAAAATCATATCTAGAAGATTTTTCTGAGTTTCTGTTTTTAAGGTCAAAGATACTTCGGGATTTTTCTCATGGAATAAATAAAATAATTTAGGTAAAACAGATGCAGAAATAGTCTGAGTAGCACCTATTTTAATAGTAGAAGAAATTTTAGGAGTAAGGAACTCGCTATTAGCTTCATCAATTAATTCAAGAATTTTATCTGCATACTTAAGCAATTTTTCCCCATTAGGTGTAATTACAGTTCCTTTATTGTTTCTTATAAATAAAGTAGTGTTTAATTTGTTCTCAAGTAATTTGATTCGCGCAGTTATATTTGATTGGGCATAACCAAGTCTTAAAGCAGCTTTTGATATAGATTTTTCATAAGCAACTATCTGAAATATTCTTAGATTATTAATTTCCATAGTGTAGAAACCTTTCGTTAAAATTAATTTACATGTGCCATCACTATTAGTGATATTAAAGATTATTTATAAGTATTATACAATTTTTATAGTGGGAGTTAAACTGTAAGTGTAAAAGGAAAGGTGTGAGTTGAGCAATAATTTTGCTTAAGAATTAAAAATAAAATTAGAACTAAAATTAAAAGGGAGGATAAAAAGAAATGATAGCAACTCAATATAAGATTATATTACCTAGCGATTATAATATGAGCATAATAAAGGATAGAGTAAAAAACAACGGATATAAAACAGATGGATTTGAAGATTTAAAGTTTAAATTATATCTAACAACAGAAAAAGGAAAAAATGAGAATTTGCAAAATAGCTACTGTCCTTTATATGTTTGGAAAGATAGTAATGGATTAAATAAATTTTTGTTTAAGGGCTTTTATGACAATATAATAACTTCTTTTGGATGGCAGAAAGTAAATGTAGGAATACTATTAATTGATACAACAACATATAAAATCAAAGATAGTAAATATGTATTTGAGATAGAAAGAGAAATAAAACCTCAGGGAAGCCTTAATAATTTTAAAGATGAAATAGAAAAGAATATTCCAAGCATTAAAGAAAGTGAATTCATAGTTATTTATAATCCTGATAAATGGAAATATCATGTGTTTTTCTTCATAGATGATTTAAGCAAGATAAGATTATTAGAAGGAACAACTTATGATATACTTCACATATCACAAGAAAAAATATAAATGCAAGTTCGTTTAGAATAATCAGTCGGGAATTTTATTTCTTTTCAATAAGGTATATGGAGCTGTATGAAAGTCATTTTTCAGAATAAACCTTCATTTTTTATTTGGGAAAGTATAAAAACTTTCTATTTTTAAAGTCATTTATATCAATGATTACGAGGATGCTCGCTTGTAAAAACATGATTAAGAATGAACGTGATGTAGCTACTTTATTTTTTATAAATTGATTGTTTTAGAACAAATGTTCTGATAAAATATGTTTATAGTTCACTTTATAATTAAGAAAGTTAATAAACTCTAAGATTAGAAAATAAAGGACTGATTGTTATGAAAAAAGATGAAGAAAATCCAGAATACTTTGCTAAGCGTAATAAGAAAATGGATGATAGCGACATCCTACCATCAATAGAATTTCTCGAAAATATAGCCTGCGAGTACAATAGTGATGGCACCGAGAGGAATTTTGCTGAAAAGCTGGAAGCATGCAGACGTGAGAAATACAGATCTGCTGATACATCAGCCCTTACAGGAGAAAGTGTGGGTATTGATTCTGAAAGATTAGATAGAGTTCCAGAAGGCAGGTTCAATACAGAGATTGACGGTGCTTATTTTGAATGCTTTTATCAAGCAAGCGAATACGACTATCTTTACGTTGTGCTCGATACCATGCGCGATGACAAGACAATTGCAAAAGGTCCACTTCCACGTTTTCATAAGTGGTCATGGTCTACGTTTCTGAAAGGACATTTATTAAGTATTGAAGATCCGATGTACTTTGAATCCGATATTTCTGTTGGATGGTTTTATGGGACAAAAGAACGAGATTATCGTGACGCTACGGCAAAGCTTGTTATGAGAGTGGCAAGATTCTTAGGCATCCCTAATGAGCATATTATTTTTTATTCAGTTTCATCAGGAGGAGCATCTGGTTTATTTACGGCTGAAAAAATCTCTGGCAGCGTTGCAATAGCATCTAATCCACAACTTGATCTTACACGTTTTCTTCCAAGTGCACTTGCTAATTTTAAAGAATGTACCGGTATTGATCTTACCTATGAAAAGGAATATGGAGATGCAGGGCGTGTGGATTTTGCTCATGTTTTATCTACAAATAGCCTTTCTAAATACTTAGTTATTATAAATTGCCGCTCAAAGATAGACTTTAATGATCAGCTCATTCCATTCTGTAAAGGACTTGGTATAACTCCTCGTTATGGTCTGCAAAAGATAGGAAACTTAATTATATGGGTAATAGATGCCCCAGGTCCGCATCCACATCTATATTATGAAAGTAAGACCATGTATTTTGCCATTGATTTCCTTGCAAAAACATTAGCAGATGGTGGCGATATAGATAGGCTTAAATCACTATATATAATGTTTAGCGAGTTCTGGCATGAGAAGGCAGGACTGATTGCAGGAGATCCTGAATGTTTAGCTGATGCTGATCCAGTAGGAAAGTCATTTGCTGAACAGTTGAAAAGATAATATTTGTTAAATTAAATAAACTACAGATCACAATATCACAAATTCGTTATTAATAATGAATTTGTGATATTTTTTGTTTAATAAATACTATAGATAACTCAACTACAATCTAAACTTATGCGTATACCTCACCGAAATGAATACGTATTTGTTCCATATGACTATGAAAATTTTGCTAGAAGGTTCTATATAAAAAGAATGGAGTTTTTATGGAAAGTAGAAATATTTCTTTGAAAATTAAATACTAAATACTTACAAAATATACTATAATTAATAAAGGATGGCAAATAATTGCGTAATGTATTATTGGAGGAAACAAGATGGAGTATATGGGAAATAGAGAATACTGGGATAATAAATTTGCTAATAGAAGTGGTAATCCATTAAATCCAGAAAAATCGGTAACTGAAAAAATTACATATTTCAAAAAAGGATCTGTTCTTGATATAGCATGTGGAGATGGTAGAAATACTTTGTTTTTACTTGAAAATGGATTCGAAGTAACAGGCGTTGATTTTAGTAGTAAAGCTCTTGACAGGCTTAAGACATTTGCTAAAAGAAATAATTATTTAGTTAATACAAAGCAAGTTGACTTAAGTGTATCTAATTCTTTAAAGGATATTGGAATATTTGATAATATCTTAATCAATCATTACAGGTTAAGTAAAGAGCAGATTGGAGACTTAGAAAATCATATAACTGATAATGGGATTTTATTTGTTTGTGGTTTTGGGCATAAGTATAAGATTGATTCTAAAATTAGAAAAGAGGATCTTATTAAGCCAGCTGATTTTGAAAATTTAAAGAGATCCTTTGAGCTAATTGAAAATATAGAAAATGAAGATGATAGAGGATTTTTTGTCACTTATATTTTCCGTAAAAGATCAGCGTAAGACACAATATATAAATAGAGCTAAATCATTATTTAACCAATTTGATGTAGTAAATTATGCAGATGTTTTCTAAAGAGTTGAATGATATATGTTTATATAATATTTTATATTTTGAATTTAAAAGTAAAATGTGAAAGTAATATAGTAATTTGTTCTAATTATGTGTAACTTGATAGCAATAATATTAAGATTATCATTTGTATAAAAGAGGTAACTATGACTGTTAAGAATTTTATAAGAAAAGATCCTGAAAAAGTATATATTATTACTGTTCTTTTAATTACATGGATTATTACAATTATGTTGTTTATTAATCCTAATATAGGTAAAAATGATTTTGCTTTAATCATGTTCATTCCTGCAATATTAGCTATTATCTTTAATAAGATTACAAATGACCATCAAGCAAATTTATTTAAAGACACAACTTTAAAATCAGTATTGTTTGGAATTTTCTACCCTATTGTTTTTATAGGTGTCTGCTCATTTATAGTTCAACTTACTGGTGTCGGAAATATCAGTATAAACAAGGAATTCACATTCAAAAGTATTATAATTCTAATACTGTCTGTAGTTATTGGTTTATTCTTAGCTTTGGGAGAAGAATATGGATGGAGGGGATATCTACTCCCTAGATTAACAAAAGATTATGGTAAAACGAAAGCAACTATAATTGTAGGTATAGTATGGGGATTGTATCACATTCCTGCTGTTTTTCTTTTGGCAAAAGCAACTGGAATAGGTAATCCATTATTCCTATGTGTTATCCAAGCATTTGCTGCCTTTACATATAGTTTTCCTTCATCTTATTGTTACTATTCTTCAAGGAGTTTATTACCAGTACTATTTCTGCACTCGGTGTGGAATGTGGTTAATCCTTTGATGCTTGGTGATATTTATACAAACACATCTGGGGTGATAAGTGGAGATATAATAAAAATAAATGGAGAGGGTGTACTTGGATGTATTTTAGGTGCAATGATGATTTTATATTTTGTAAAGCAATTTAGAAAAGAATATAAAGAGAAATATTAGTGGCATTTCAGCAAATGAAGCAGATGCAAAAGCTATAGATACAATTCAAAAAACAGGTAATTGGGGATATATTGAAAAATACATACCACATATGTCTGCTGATGGGATTAAACAGGTTGTATATATAACTCTAAACATTCAAACCATTCTGAGCATAAGAATGCATCAGATTATATAAAGAACTAAATTTAATTGGGGGAAATAACCCGAAAGGGGGAAATGTAATTAAGAGGAAATATTTAATTATAGCAAGTATAATAGCTGTTCTAACTGGTATAGCATATATATTATTTCCAGAGAAATATCTTTTTGTAAAAAGTACAAATTTGAAAGATGATAGTTTGGCTGGAGTTTGCTTAATGGAACAAGTTGATATACAGGCTTTAGAAGAGAAATTTGGAAAATTGACAAATGATAATATTAATAAAAATGGATTAAGAGGTTTAGAATTTGATAATTATCCGTATTATGCATATTTCCAAATAGATAAAGATAATGAAGTTGCTTGGATATCAGTTGGATATCCTAATAAGTCAGATGATACAAAATTTGTAACAAGTAGAGGCATAGGCTCAGAGTCTAAATTTTCAGATGTATTAAAGGCTTATGGTGATAATTATGCAAAAAAAACTTATTCAGATTTTATGGGGAGCGGTGATGGATATGATGTCACATATATTGATAAGGAGCAAAAGACTTCAATTGAATTTGAGTTTAATGAAAGTGATCCTTATTCAAATAAAAAGGAAGAATTTCTTCACTATATTACTCTAAAAAAACTTATGAATTAATGGGATAAGAAATACGTTTCAATGGAAAAAGGAACAATGAGGTGATATATGAGTGCTATATGATAACATGTATATAAAGGAAATACGTCTCAAGAAAGAAATTCATAAAGATGACAGCTATATTAAAGAGTTACCTGTAGTTAATAACTTAACCAGCTTAGACATATCAAGAAATGTAACATTTTTTGTTGGTGAAAATGGTAGCGGAAAATCAACATTATTAGAAGCTATTGCTGTTAATAGTGGATTTAATGCAGAAGGAGGAACTAAAAACTTTTGTTTTTCATCAAGAGAAACACATTCAGATTTATATAAATATATTACTGTAGTTAAAGGTGTGCAGAGGCCTCGCGATGGTTTCTTTCTAAGGGCAGAAAGTTTTTATAATGTAGCTACAGAAATAGAAAAACTCGATTTGGAAAGCTTTGGGGGAGTTCCTGTTATAAAGAGTTATGGAGGTACATCATTACATAAGATGTCACATGGTGAAAGTTTCATTACACTAATGACCAATCGTTTTAGTGGAAATGGAGTATATATTTTGGATGAACCAGAAGCTGCATTATCACCTATAAAACAAATGGCTATGCTTACTATTATTAATGAACTAGTAAAGAAAAAATCACAGTTTATTATTGCAACTCATTCACCAATATTAATGGCATACCCAGGTGCAGATATATTTGTTATTGATGATGATGGAATTACGAAAACTCCTTATAAAAAGACTGATAACTATATGATAACAAGAAAGTTCTTAGAAAATCCTGAAAAGATGATGGGTTATTTATTTGAATAGATTATTATAGTAAAACTAAATGGCGTATTAGTAATATAAATTAGGGGGATAGGAAAGAGATGGATAAACAATATTTTATAAAAACTGCAGAGAATTTTGTTGAGAATTCACAAGATAACTATATAACAAAAGAATTAGCTATTTCAGAAAATGTTGTAGGAATGAAAATTTTTGATGCTCCAATTTTGGCATTTGGTTCTGTGGATGACGAGTACTTTACATTATTGAAACAAACGTCAGCAATTGGAAAACACTTCATGCTTCCAAAAGAATGGTTACCACAATCAAAGACTGTTATATCATTTTTCTTACCATTTAGCGAAGCAGTTAAAAAAGGAAATAGAAGGAATATGTCATGGCCTTCTGAAGAATGGCTTCATGGACGTATTGAAGGTCAGAGTTTGTTAAATAAGTTGTGTATGCATTTAAAGTCTGAATTGATTAATGCAGGATATAACAGTGTCGTACCTACTTTAGATGAAAGATTCTGGTCAAATGCTAATCATCCAAATCATGAAGAAAAATTTACAAGCAACTGGTCTGAAAGACATGCTGCATTTATATGTGGACTTGGAACATTCGGGCTTTCTAAAGGATTTATAACAAAGAAGGGCATATCTGGAAGAATTGGCAGCATCATCACAGAATTATACTTATCACCTGATAAGAGAGAATACGAAAATATATATGGGTACTGTTCAATTTGTGGTAAATGCGTAAAAAATTGTCCAGCTAATGCAATATCCATAGAAAATGGGAAGAATCATATTATATGCTCTGAATTTTTGGACAAAACAATGGAAAAACATAAGCCTAGATATGGCTGTGGAAAGTGTCAGATAGATGTACCTTGTGAATCTAGAATACCTAAACAGCATAATGTAAAATGAATATTATATTTATATTAGTTTTTGGCAGGAGTAACATTATAATCAACTTGCATTGATTTTAAAATTACGAATGGACATAAATTATAGAAGGGGAACTTGAAAATGAGTATTATAGAAAGGGTTAATGAACACAAAAAAGTCGTATATTTAATGAGTACTTTTTTCCTTACGTGGATATTTTGGATTCTTTCATTTACATCGAACAGTTTGAGTTTAAATGCAATTTTTCGTACAGTTGGTTCATTAATGCCAAGTCTTATGGCTGTAATTTTTACTAATTATTTTTATGGAAGAATAGCGTTAAGAAAATTCTTAAAAAAGTTAACTATCTGGAAGGTCAATCCGCTTTTTTATGTTTTTATACTTTTTTATTCAATATCATCATTTTATGTACCATCCTTTATTTGTCTTATAGCAGGGGCAGACTATAAAATACATATCAAAAATCAAATATTTAGTTTTAATCTCGATAATCCATTATCATTAGTAGCATGTTTATTAGTTATCTTAATTTTGGGAGGACCGCTTGGTGAGGAGCTTGGATGGAGAGGTTTTGTATTGCCAATACTTCAAGAAAAGTATAGTCAACTGCTATCAGGTGTAATAGTTGGAGTTATTTGGACTTGCTGGCATATACCAATGTTTTTATTTCATATTGAAGGATATGATAATTTTATAGTATATCTTCTACAAACTATTTCTTTAAGCATTATATACACTTGGATTTATAATCATGTAAAGGGAAGTTTGCTAATTCCAGTTTTATACCATTGCATTGATGATTTTATTCCATCTATATGTTTTCCTGAATTTTTAAATTACTTTAATATGTATTCAGTTATTTACTGGGCAATACAATTAATAGTTTTACTATGTATTATCTTTAATATGACTCGAAAAACATCAAGTAAACTTCAGAATTTTGATTTAAGTCAGTAATTAGAACACTATAATATAAAACCAAGTAAGTGTATTGTTTAGTGTTGAGTAACACTATTAAATTTTGCAAGGCAAGTATAGTTTATAAAATGAGAGGAAATAAGATTATGGAATATATAAATGTTAATGGCAAAGATTATAGATTCATTATTGGAGCTGGTGATGATGGTGCATATAGAACGAGTTTTAATGCTTTAACCGAGAAAACATTTGGATTTAATTTTGAAAAATGGTATCAAGACGGATACTGGAAGAACCAATACATACCATATTCGCTCATGGATGGAGATGTGGTTATTTCCAATGTATCAGTTAATATAATGAATTTTGAGGTTTTTGGAAAGGTTAGACGATATATTCAGTTAGGAACGGTTATGACTGATGTTGGTTATAGAAACCAGGGACTGCTTCGGGCGATCATGGAAAAAGTCATTATGGACTGGAAGGATAAAGGAGATTTACTTTATTTATTTGCCAATAACTCTGTTCTTGATTTCTATCCTAAATTTGGTTTTGCTAAATTAAATCAATACCAGTACACAAAATTAATAAGTAAAAAGGGTAAAGGAAAATTGGCGGAAAAATTGAATATGTCTGATGAACGTGATAGATCCTTAGTCTATGATAAAGCAAATGTTATATCTTCATTTTCTAAAATTTCTATGCGTAGTAATGCAGAATTAATTATGTTTTATTGTAATTTGTTTATGAGTGATAGTGTTTATTACATAGAAGATCATGACGCTGTTGTAATTGCAAATTTTATTGATGATACAATAGAATTATTAGATGTTTTTTGTGAAGAAAATGTTTCCATAGATGAAATACTTAATTATTTAGCTAATGAAAATATAAAAAGAGTAAAACTTTATTTTACGCCCAAAGAAACAGATTCGTATATAAAAACGCCATTAGAAGGAGAAGATACCTTATTTGCCCTTGGAAAAGACACAATATTACTTAAAGACAATCAGTTTATGTTTCCAGAGCTATCTCATGCTTAATATATAAAGGATGAGTGTAATATACAAGTGATTAAATTTAATAAAATAGAAAATACATCTATAAGCATTTTAAAAATTATCTTAATATTGGACAAGTGCATTTTTCTAAGACCTTTTACAAATTTAGTAATATGAAAAAAATAATATAAGATATAGAACAATAAGAATGAAGATTATCGTACGGGGAGTGATTTTATGAAGAAATGCATTGTAGTAATGGAATAGTCAAAAGCAACTTAATATAAAGGAGAGAACTAAAAATGACTATTCCAAATGCAAATAAAATATATCCAAGAAGTAATGATTACCAAACCATATATCTTAAAAATGTAATTACAAGGTCTAATATAAAAGTTGGAGATTATACAATATATAATGATTTTTATAATGATCCAACAGAGTTTGAAAAGAATAATGTACTATATCAGTATCCTATAAACAATGATAAATTAATAATTGGAAAGTTTTGTTCAATTGCATGTAAAGCAAAGTTTCTTATGACTAGTGGAAATCACACAATGAAATCACTGTCTACTTACACATTTCCAATATTTTATGAGGAATGGGGTTTAGATGTCAGCCTTATAACAAATGCTTGGGATAATAAAGGCGATATTGTAATTGGAAATGATGTATGGATAGGTTATGACGCTATAATTATGTCAGGTGTGAAAATAGGTGATGGTGCAATTATTGGTACTAGAGCAATAGTTACTAATGATGTTCCGCCTTATACTATTGTTGGAGGCATACCTGCAAAAGTTATAAAGAAAAGATTTAGAGATGACATAATTTTAAAGTTGCTGAAAATTAAGTGGTGGGATTGGCCATGCGAAAAGATCAAAGCAAATATTAGGTACATTCAGTCAGGGGATATTGATAAATTAATGTAACATGTTGTGGCTAAATTTTCTTAAAAGACGTATCAACGGTTGATATGTCTTTTTTTACGCAATAAATTATATAAATATAACAGTTCAAACAAAAAATTGAGAATTACTGTGAGAATACTTATTGCTTATTTATATATATGATAAGGGCATAGATATTGTAGTTCGAGATGCACAACTGTTCTACATAACGAATTAATAAAAAAGTAAATAAACAATTTTAAAATCGTATTATTCAAGAATTTGAATTTGCGTTTTTGATGGGAAATTTGTAAATAGAGAGTAATGTAGAGGGGATATATAATGCAAAGAAAACTTGGCAAAAATATTGACAATAAAACTTGGCATGATATAATAAAAGTACCAAGTATACTTGTCAAAAAATGAAAGGTGGAATATATATGAATAGAGATGAAATTTTAGCAAGAAGCAAAAAAGAAAACGTATTAAATGATGAACGTGAGCGATACATTCAAAAAACAGCAAATCAGAATTCTTATTTTGCAGTGATTATTATATTTGCTATTTTCTCAATAATTCTTTTTGTACAAAAACTTATAACAGGTGGAGCTTTTGCAGATTACAGAGTGTTTTCGTTAGCTTTGTTGATCGCAATGATTGGGCAAAGCGGAACAGTTTATTATTATAATAAAGATAAGAAAGTGTATTTAGTATGTACTATTTTAGAAATTATTGGGGCAATTACTGGTATAGCTTCAATTGTTGGAAGTGGCATGGGGTGGTTTTAGTTGTCAGCATTTAAAAAGGAACAGATGGAAGAACTGGTATTGCATAATAATTTAAAGAAAGTCAGAACAGAACAAAAATTATCTCAATCTCAATTGGCAGAAATGGTCGGTGTATCAAGAAATACAATTAGCTCTATTGAGACAGGGCAATTTAATCCTACTGCAAAATTAGCGCTTGTTCTTTGCGTCGCGTTAGATAAAAAATTTGAAGAATTATTTTATTTTGATTGATGAAGTTTAATTTAGAAGATTTGATTATAGATGTTATTATATATGAAAATTAAATAGTAAATTAGGATATCGCACTACTCAAATTAAGAATGAATAGGCGATATTTTTTTAAAGTATTGACCCTAACACTGCGTCATAGTGTAATATAAAAATAGAGATTAGATATATTACTTAAACTTTTTGCCGGCAGATTACTAAATAATATTTAAGGCTCTAAAATTAAATTCTGAGGTGTAGCAATGAGAACAGTAAAACAAGTTTCAGATTTGACAGGAATAAGTGTACGCGCACTGCATTATTATGATGAACTAGGCTTATTGAAGCCTAGTGAAATAACAGAAACAGGTTACAGACTTTATGATGATGAAGCTCTTAAAACTTTACAGCAGATTTTGTTTTTTAAAGAGCTTGATATACCTTTGAAGAAAATTAAAGATATAATGTTAAGTCCATACTTTAATAAAATGCAGGCACTAGAAAACCAAAAAAAGCTGCTTATTTTAAAGCGAAAAAGATTGAATGGTTTAATAGAACTTATAAATAAAACATTAAAAGGAGAAGGAACTATGGATTTTAGAGAATTTGATATGAGTGAATACTACAATGTGTTGGAAGAATTTAAAACAGAGCATGAAGATAAAGTGATTAAAACATATGGAAGCATAGATAAATATAATGAATTTATTGAAAAATGTAAGTTGAAGGAAGATGAGATTGCTAAGGCTGCTATAAAGCAATATGGAAGTGTTAAAAGGTATGCTAAAGCTGTAAAAAATAATCTTAATAATAGTGCCACATCATCTTTAGCAGAGCAATATGATGAATTTAAAAAAGATTGTATAGAAGATAGGCATCCAAAATTGAAAGAATTATTTAAAAAGCTTACATGTGATTTAAGTAAAGATACTTCTTCAAAGGAGATTCAAGAAATTGCTGAAGAAATAGTAAGTACAGCTAAAAAAGATTATGAAGTTTTTAATGGTGAGAGGGGAGACGATTGCTGGTTCTATATGGTACAAATATATTTAGTATTACCTGAATGGGCAGAATTAGTTGACAAGAAATATGGAAATGGAGCATCTAAATTTATCGGAGAAACTCTAAAAAAGTGTTCGAGTACTAAGCTGCCCAAATTAGAAGAACTATACAAAAAGCTTGCATCAGATCTAAGTAGGGATCCACATTCAAAAAAAGCTCAAGAAATTACTAATGATATAGCAAATGAAATAAAAAAACAGAATGAAGTATTTAAAGTAGATGTAGGAGAAAATTATTTAGGGTATGTTGCAGATCTTTATTTATTAAATGATACTTGTATAAAAGGTGTTGATGAGAAATATGGGAAAGGAGCTTCTAAATTTATTGGAAAGGCTTTGAAATATTATTCCGAAAATAATAAGTCGTGGATTTAAAATACTATTACTTGTCACTGATATTATGGAAATGCAATAAATAAGGTATAGTTATAGCTATGTATATAATTTTACTAAACAGTTATTATAGTGTATTAATAACTGTTTTTTATAATTGAACAGCATGGTATTTACAAAATATGTTACAATCAAGTGGTAGTAAATGGTGATTTGGATAAAAGATTATATAAAAAATCCGCAGAAAATATCAAGTATGTTACCTTATCTTAGCTTATAATTCTTTTGAAAGATGAGGTGTTTATTATGAAAAAGACAAAGACATACTTAAAGAATTTTGTGGGAACAAGTTATGAGGTTGGAACACAGATTGGCAATTGGATTTTATCGGAACCTGACTTATTGAAAAAGATAATTTTACCACCTAATGCCTATCCAAAAAGCAAATTAAAAGAAATATTAACTCTACTTGATCGATATTGCAGTGGTGTAAATGAGGAAATCGAAGGATTCGTAGATACAGTTGGAATTTCCAAAGAACAAGCAATTTTTTATGCAATGACATATTTAGAACGTGGATGTAGTTTAATGTCTGCAGTACCAAACAAGATTGAAAATGGACACACTTTGATGGCACGTAACTACGATTTTAATGATGAGATGGAAGAGATGTGTTTTGCGTACACAGCTATTAGAGGGAAATATCGTTACATTGGTTCTACACTTAATTTATTCGGACGATGCGATGGGATGAATGAATATGGATTGGCAGCTTGTAAAGCTAGTAATGGATTGCCTGTTGGTAACTTTCAGGGAGGACAGAAAGCAGGAGTAACTGGTTTTTCTTTTTGGGTTGTTATTCGAAGTATTTTGGAAAATTGCAAAAATGTTGAGGAAGCTATTGCATGGGCAATGGATGCACCTGTTGGGTATAATATAAATTTGATGCTCGCTGATAATAGTAATAAAATTGCCTTGTTACAGTGTATAGATGGTCATAAATCATATCGTATTTTGGATAATAAATCTAAACAGAAATTTCTTATTTCCACAAATCATACAGTTTTAACAGAAATAAAGCCATATGAAAAGATGCTGATTGAAAACTCGGTGATTCGTTATAAAGCAATAGAAAAAATGTTTTGTGAAAAAGAAAAAATATCAGAGAAAGATTTAAAAGATATCTTATCTACGTCTTATCCAAAAGGATTGTGTTGTCACTATTATCCTGAATTTTTTGGAACTTTACGCTCTATGGTATTTAATACAACCGAGAAAAAAATAGAAATTACATTTGGTTCGCCACAAGCAAATGAATGGAAAACTTTTATGGTAGAAAAGCTACAAGAGCAAGAAATTATTGTGAATCTTCCTTGTGAAAAAGCGGGAAAAGATTTTTATAATATTATGCCTTAAATTAAGGAGGAAACTGTATTGAAAGACAAGCAAATTATTGGTAGAGCAATTATATTTATTGAAACGAACTTGTATGAGCCATTGACTGTAGAATCAGTTGCGAGTGCAGTTTCCTATTCTTATTATCATTTCCACCGTTATTTTCAAGTAGTGATGGGTGAAACTATTGGCAGCTATATTAGAAGCCGAAGATTGACTCAAGCGGCATATAATCTTGTACATAGCAAGAAAAGGATTTTAGATATAGCAATTTCACTGTATTTTGAGTCTGCTGAAAGTTTTACAAGAGCCTTTAAGAAGAGATATGGAATTACGCCGATGGAATATAGAAAAAATGGTATTGATGTGTTGATTGGAAATCATAATCCAATGCAAATTGATAAAATCACTGAATCCAATTATGCAAATCTTCAACCAGAAATAGTAACATTTCAACCTAAATGTGTTGTTGGATTTAGATATTACATGAGTATTGAGAAAAATAACCGTATTGAAATGTGGGAAAAGTTGAACGCTCAATTGGAGAAGCAAAATTATATTTCAATGAATAATAATAGATATAGTATTTATGAAACAAGTGGTACATGCCTGCAAAATACATTTAATAAAAATAGTGAAACCACTTTATTTATAGGGATTGAAACATCGGGTGACAATAATATTCCAGAAGGAATGGAATTAAAAGAAATTAGTGGTGGAAAGTATGCTAAATTCATACACAAAGGCACAGTGAAAAACTTGATTTCTACATATTATTATATTTGGGGTGTCTGGTTTCCTAATAGTAGTTTTCAACTAGATGACAGAGATGATTTAGAATGCTATACAGAGAAATTTTTAGGAGCTGAAGATGAAGAATCACAGATTGAAATTTATTTCCCCATACAATAGCAGATATACAACAAAAATTCACTAAATCTCAATTTATAAGGCGGCCATAAATCTTATCTTTTCTAATTAACTAGAATAGACTTTGAAAATTAAATAATACGATTTTTATATTTCATAGAGTAACTATTTAACAATAGTTAATAAACTATGAATTTTATAAGTTGTGCCATAAGTCACTATGTATTATGCTATAATTTACTATAATGGTATTAAATTGCTATTAATATGGTAAATATGATTATGGTGAGGGGAAAATAATGAACTGTTATAAAGAGAAAAGTGTTTTAGGTGAATGGAAATTTAATGATGGGAAAGGAAACCTTAATATTGAAAAGACAGGTGAAACATATAAATGCACTTGGCGGAGAGATGAAGAAAATTCTAGCTATGAGTATTCCGGAATTGGAATTTTGGTCGATGACAAGCTACTTGTATCAAGGTATTTAAAGCAAGTTCCAATGGCTGGAATCGGTATGTATAAACAAATAGGAGATTTACGCTCAAATTCAGCTCTTTGGGCTTCAACACAGAACTTTGATACATTGGGTTCTGGGATTGCATTAAGGAATGAAACAAGCGAAAGTTTTGAAGGTAATTATAAGGTTAGGTACTTTATAAAAGAATATGAATCTCCTGTTTTTGATCTGAAAATTATAAAGAAAGAGAAAAGTGATGATTTATATGACTTAAGTTGGTCTGTAAACAATGAAGTTCAATTACATGGAATTGGTATGAAACATGATAGACATATGTTTTTAGCATATGGTGGAATAAATTTTGAGTATGAAATAGTTATTTTAAAGATTGGTAATCAAGATACATTAAGTGGCAAATGTGCTTCTATAAGAAATAGTAGCGTTAGTGAAGAAATATATATTAGATAGTATGCTAAAATCGCCTTATTAAGGAGGTTAAATTTACATACTTCTTTATGCACAATATGTAGAATTGACATAGTAAATTATAGAAATATTCTTTGAAAATTGAATAATATGATATTTACAATTTATGTTGTAATTAATTGATAACAGTAAATAATTGTGCAACATATATTATACTTATATGGTTGACGAATGAAAAAATCATTAAAATTTAATGTATTAAATTATGGAGGTTTAAAATGAATTCAATAATAGATTATAGAAGTGATGCAGTAACATTAGCTACATTTGAGATGCGGCAGGCAATGGCAAATGCTGAAGTGGGCGATGATTTTGCTGGTGAAGACCCAACAGTAAATCGACTGGAAAAAATGAGTGCCAGTTTATTTAATAAGGAAGCTGCTATGTTCGTAATTTCAGGAACAATGGCAAACCAGATAGCAATTATGGCTACCGTTCATTTAGGAGATGAAGTTTTAGTAGGTGAGGAATCACATATATATAACCTGGAGAATGGAGGGCTTGCTGCACTGTCGGGTGTGCAGGCAAGGCCGCTTAAAAGTTATGACGGTATGTTTGACTTAAATGATATAAAGCGTGCTGTAGAATTTCGCGGAATTCAATCATCTTCTGTAAAAGTGTTGTGTCTTGAGAATACATATGATTTGAACAGAGGAATACCTCTTACAGAAATGTATATATCCAGTGTTAGCGATACTGCACATAAATATGATATGATGGTCTATCTGGATGGTGCGCGTATATTTAATGCTGCTGCCGCACTTAATGAGAAACCTTCGGTATTGTGTAAAGGTGTTGATGTTATGCAGTTCTCACTTTGTAAGGGGTTATCCGCTCCGGTTGGATGTATGCTTTTGGGGAGCAAGAAGTTTATTGAACGTGCCAAAGTTATAAGGCATAGAATAGGAGGCGCTATGGCACAAGCAGGCCATATGGCCGCTGCAGGAATTGTTGCACTTGAAACTATGGTTGATAGGATTCAAGACGATCATTTAAACGCCAAGCGATTAGCAGTTGAGCTTACCAAATTCAATGAGAGTTTAGTTGATGTTGAAAAGACTTTAACTAATATTGTTCAAATTAATCTTAATTGTGTTGGTAAAGATGCTTTCTATTTGGATAATGCTTTACAAGAATATGGTGTAAAAGTTAAAGTTGTTGACTCAACCACCTGTAGGTTAGTAACTCATTATGGTATTAACGTTAATGATATCGACCATACAATTTATGCAATAAAGAGTATATTGAGTTAAAATATAGCTAATTCATCACTGCATAATTCCTTCATGATCTTCTCATATCATGAATAAATGGAATTAGACAACAATTGTAAAATCGCATTATTCAAGAAAATTGAATTTGCGATTTTTTTTATGCATCATACTAAAATTTTACGTAGTAAATTACAGTGATATTTTTTGAAAATTAAGTAATACTACCTTTACAAAATATATTACAATTAGTGAATGATTGTGGATTTGAGCAAGATTTTTAGTCAAGAGTGAATTTTCACTTATAATATGAATAAAGAAAGGTGTGATTACTATAGATAACTTTTTTAAGCTAATGCTAGATTGTATAAGTAAATTAAGTCTATTTATAGGAAACTTATTAATGAGTATAATTGTTTTTTTTCTATATGTCTTTTTTGCATGATTTAAGTCAATTATCTGCAAGGGTTTCACTATGGCATAGTACTATTTTATGGATGCGTACACTAGCGATTATTAGTTTAATTGGAACTATATTAGGTTTTATCACAAAACGCAATCACATGAAAAAGATTTGTACGTGTACAATTTTGGGATATTTATTATCGATTCTATCTACAAATGCCTATTACCATAAAAGAATCTACTTTAACTTTCCAATACAAATGCTGGTAGGATTTATTTGTATAATTCCATTTATTATTTCTTTTCATTATATTTTAGATAGAAAAGACAATTCAAAATAATGAAAACATTTTTCTGTTATTTATTACAGGAATGCTTGGCTTTGGACCAGTAATGTTAAAATAATAGCAGGGAATATTAAAAGCATAATTCTAGTTTAAAATGAATAGTGTCCTGACAATGGTAAGCAACTAAGACAAGCTAACCGCATAATTAATAATAGTATTTTATTGGAGAGTGATAATACATGAAAAGTGATAAAATGTTTCGAATAATATATTCTCTAACTATATTCGTGTTATTTTTTTTAACTTTTTATATAGGATTTGAAATTATCAAATTGAAACACAATATAATTAGCTATATTATACTAACAATTATAAGTGGCTGTTTACTACAGCTATGTGTAAAAATATTTAGTAGAAGAAATAAATGATACATTTCTTGAATTTTGGACAAACAAAAATAAATTTACAGTATATGTTATAATAGGAATATGGAGAAAGAATAACTTGATTTCATTATTTATATTATAAGGGGAATGATCTTTATGAATAGCTTGTTTTTAGGGTTTGTGGCTTGCTTTGTAGCATATTTTATAACGGACTTTTTTTGCCAAAAATTAGGGATAGAAAGATTAATAAATAGTAAAAGACATATGAGAATTAGCTTATTTCTAATTGCTGCAGTATTTAATATTATTGGCACATTAATTATTGAGAACTTTTCTTCAAGAGAATATCACTTTTTGCTTAAATCTTTTTTGGCTGGAGCAACTTTCTACTTTATTGTTTTTATATTGCCATTTAATAATAAAAAGATTAAATAACAATATATCTACAATTTATATTATATTTCATTCAGAACATTAGCTTATTAATAAGAGAGCAAAACAGTATATATTTTTATAGCATATTAGATCACATTGTAAAAAGTATTAACTTTTAAATATATATATTAACTTGTGATATTAGGAGGCAATTAGAATTGATAAAAACTAAACAACAAGCAGCTGATTTAGTGCTAGTAGTATTAACAGTTATAGTTGGCATTATTTCGTATATTTTAAACTTAGGTTGGATAAGAGTAATTTTTATTATTCCATTTTTAGCATATAACACTATAATATTGATTTCAGGTATAATTTATGTTTTAACGAGTCGCAAAGAAGGAGCAGTTAAACAAAGGAAAGCATTTTATCTTGGTTTATTAACATATATTCTTTTTAATGTATTTCTTTTTGATGGTGGTGATATTGGACCCGCGTATTGCTTTTTTGGATTAATAAAGATATATGGAAGTGGCTCTTTCTTTTATTACATATCTATGATTAGCCTTATTATAAGCTTGATATGTATTATATTAAATATTAAAGCAATTATGAGTAAAAAAGCTGAAGTTTAATCCATAGACTTTTGAACAGAGAACATCTATTTTAAATATACAATTATTAAAAAGTAAATGAGTTTTATAATTTTTGTTATTATGAAGTTCTAAATTTTAACGAGATAATGGTAAATATTTATCATATAAAATCAAATTGATATTCAAATAAATTAAATAATATTATATATGTTATAATCATTATGAAATAAATAGTAATTTCTAGAGGTGAAGAAATGGGAGAACATTTTAAATCATTATCAGCAGTGATTCCAATTATCTTACAAAAGGAAGACGGCAATGTGCAAATTTTACTGCATAGAAGGAAAAATACCGGTTATAAAGATGGAGAATGGGATTTAGCAGGTAGTGGACATGTTGATGAAAATGAAACAGCTAAAATGGCTGTTATAAGGGAATGTGCAGAGGAATTGGGAATTGAAGTAAAAATAGAAGGATTATCTTTTGCTCATTTATCCCATCGTGTTAACGATACTGGAGGAAGAACATATTATGACATTTATTTTGAAGTTAATAAGTATGATGGCATTCCTAAGATAATGGAACAAGATAAATGTTCTGAATTAAAATGGTTTAACATAAATAATCTTCCAGATGATATTATGGATATTAGAAAAGTAGTTCTTGATAACTATAAGGATAATATCCAATATAGTGAAATAATTAAAGCGTAGTTTTATGCAATATATAAGCATAGAATTATTTCAGAAGTGATGTGCTCCTTTTAATGTCAACAGATAAAAAATAGAAATCTGTTGACATTAAAGGGAGTATTTTTGTGCCTAAAATACTAATAAATATTAGAAGAGTAGATATTATAATTAAATAAATAATGGCAAAAGATGATATAATTTGAAAATATAATAATAAAATTGTTACAAATTATGCTATAATTTATTTATAATAGAAAATGAGTTTAAATTTACAGGAGAATGCAAGATGAGAGCTTTTTTATGAATATAGTAAGTCTAGGCGTTACGATATAGAATGAAAACAATTACCTATAAAACTTTTTCATATACTTACTATGAATTCTATTGACTAACAGAACTACAGTACTTGTTGTATTTAATGACAATAAATTATAATGATCTGTATTAAAATCTAAGAGTAATCAATAAAATTGCATATATAAGTTAGATTCAGATTGACTGGTTAAGTAGTACAATCTGTTGATTTTAGCATCTATGAAGATTGTAAATATATAATTTATAACAATTTATAGTAATTTTTAAATTTAATAATTAATATAATCAAGAGTAATAATTTTTAAATTTAAAAGTATTATGGTGGAAAGATATCTGAATTTAAGTGAATTTAATACTCAATAGACTTTTTAAAATTAAGGCAAATTATAGTTAATTTATAGTATATAAACTAACTATATCAAAAATAAATTATAAAAAAGAGAGGAAAAGAGATGAAGTTAAAGAAAATTATTTTATCAAGTTTAATATTATTATTACTAATGACAATTGGGGTGTATGCAGCAGGTAAGCATATAGTAGATGATGCCAAAGTTTTAAAACAAGATACTATTAATACTGTTGAAGAAAACTTAGCCAAGATAGAAAAGAATACAGATGTAATAGTTAAATTTGATATAGTCAAAACATTGAATGGAAAAAGTATTGATGATTACTCTAAAGAATATGCAAAGAGCAATATAAGTGGAGAGCAGTACATTTTATTTGTAACATCAATAGGTGATAAGAAAAATAAAATTTTAGTTGGAGATAAGGCAAATGACATTTTGTCTCAATCAGATATATCTAATATTGTAGCATTACCAAATTCAGACTTTAAAGCTAACAATTTTGATAGTGGAATTATGAAAGTTGGAAAGGCACTCGATGAAAAAGTTACAACTAAGGCAGTTAATACTGGCAAAGCTGAAGTGGTAAAGGATGGTTATTCAAAAACTGTATCGCATAAAACAAATTATTTTGGGATATTTATTATTATAATAGCTATCATAGTAATTGCAATAATATTATTTAAAGTTATAAAAAATAAAATGAATAGAGATTATGAAGAAAGAAAAAGGAAATTCGCTGAGGAAAATAACTTAGAATCATATTTAGATTCTGATGATAACTCATTTCATTCAGGTAATATAAGTAAAAGTGAAACAAAGCAAAATTATTCGAGTCATGGAAATGACTCGGATTATAGAAACAATAATGAGTCTTCTTCTAATTTTAATAACAATAATTCAGCTTTTAATAATAACTCAACAAGGACATCAGATAATGGATCAAACAATTATGATACATATCCTTCAGGCGGTCCTGTAAATAGTACTACTATAATAAATAACAATAATAGTAATAATGATTTTCTAGAAGGTATGATCGTAGGTGAAATGGTATCTGAATCTTCACGTAATCATCATGAACATTATAATGAGCATTATCATGAAGAACATGGATATAGGGATGATAACGAACATTATAGGGAAACTTCATCATATACTTCTAATAGCTTGGATAACAACAGTTCTAAGGAGTCTAATTCATCATCAGATTCAAGTAGCGATTCAGTATATTTATCTGGGAATTGGGATTCAGATAATAGTACAAGCAGTTGGGACTCAGATAGTGATTCAAGTTCGGATTCAGATGGTTCATCATCTAGTTGGGGATCAGATGACGATTCAAGTTCAAGATTAGAAGAATCATCATCTAGTTGGGATTCAGATAGCGACTCAAGTTCAGATGACTCATCATCTAGCTCAGATTCTGGATCTAGTGATTGGTAAAATAAGATGGACAAAACCAATTTATTATTAAGTAAATTTAAAGTGAAAGTAACTAATGGAATTACATCATAGTAAGAATTTATATTTATCTTATTGTTCAAAGAGAATTCGCAGTATATTTTATAGCTGAAATAACGCATAATTATAGAAAATTTAGCATTAAAGTAAATTAAAAAGGCACTGCAGAAGTGCCTTTTAAGAAAAAGTCAAAAGAATATGATTATATATTATAAATTTATAATCATATTTAAGAGGGGCTATAGGAATTTCAGTGGAGTTAGCGGGTATTCGAATAAGTTGTTGTATTTTTCTATCAGCATCGACAACTATTAATAGCCCTTCAACATAAGGCTCATGATTCTGGACTTTATAGCTAACATTTTCTCTTAAATTCAAATCTTTCATGGCATAAAAGCCCTGGGAATACGTTTTTAACTGAGCGGTAATTGTTATTGTATTAAAGGTAAATAATAGGAGTAAAAAGATAGAAAGAGTATATATGAATTTTTTCATTTGATAAGCCTTCTTTCATAATTTTAAGGTATATACTATATAACTAAAATTATTATGTGAGGATGTAATAAAAATATTCATTAAAAGTTATGCTCTAAAAGTGAGAAGCCAAGTTTTATATTTAGGTTCTTAAGTTTAGAGCATTTTATATTGCGATGGAGGAATTTTACACATAAGCTTTTGAGTTTATTAAATAGTCTATTTACAGTAGAGAGGGAATGTCGTAGATGCAAGCTATTTGATAAAAAATGTGCATGGTGTATTTACTACGCACTTTCCACATACTTCACTACCTATACTGTTTGGTTCATCACCAGATTCATCGGTGTAAGAACTTCCAAACTCTGTATATAATTCTGCATTTTTCATTAGTACCACATAGCATTTGTGTCTATCATATCCATCTAAAGTTAATGCACCTGATGGACAATGTTTTACACATACACCACAGCTTCCATTCTTTTTATACAAGCAAAGCTCTTCTTTTAAAGGCGAATCTGCTTTTACATCTAGATTTGTTACAATGGTGTTATACCTTCCACAGCATCCAACCTTAGATATAAGCATATTATTGATACCAAAGGTTCCAAGACCAGCAGCTCTTGCAAAATGACGATGAGACCAATTGCTTTTTAATATCTTCTGGTCAAATGTAGAAGCTTCTGGCGAAATATCTGCATGATATCCAAGTCTCCGCAGTTCTGATATCATATATTCATTAAGCTTAACAAACATTGCATTAGTTTCTTCATAAGCTAATGCCCATTCGGGAGAGGAAACATCACCAGGAGTTCCATTGGTTCTAGCCAATTCTTTAGTGAATGGGACAAAGTATGCTATGACAATTGATGCATCGGAAAGTACATCTGTTGGTAATTTATGAGTTGGTGTAATAAGCTCCTTAAAATTTAAAATGTAAGGATCATTAGCATCAGCAAAACCTACTAAAGGATCACCCCATTTTGTTGAAATATTATCTTGCTTCTCATATTCTTTAACAAAGTTTTTTATCAATTTAGTAATTTTTTCTTTCATACTAAAGCATATCCTCTCTTTATATGAATTATTTCTTTTAACATTTATAATTTTAGGTAAGTTCATACAATAAGTACGACTATTATTTTGGATATCTATATTATATCGCTTCTGTTAGATAAATCTTTGCTAAAATACAGTTGTTTTTTAGTCTATTTTTTGATGTTTCTTCTAAACTCAGCAGGTGATATTTTTTCTGAGTTTTTAAATACCTTGGTAAATGATGAATTGTGTTCATAGCCAACCATTTGAGAAATTTGCAAAACTGTTAAGTTTGTATTTAAAAGGAGTTCTTTTGCTCTTTTTACTCTTAAGTTTTGTATGTATTCAGTAGGAGAAACGCTCATATTATTTTTAAACCATTCACTATAATAACTGACGTTGTAATGCTCTATATCTGCTAGCTTTTTTAAATCAATATCTTCGGTAAAATTATCATTAATATATTTAATGGAATTAGGTGAATTTCCAGTAGTAATAAAATTATAAAAGTAGAGGAATAAGTTATTTATAGAGCTAGATGTTTTGTGAACATCAGCTTCATTTAACAATAAATATCTTATTGCCTTCCATTTTTCATCAAACAAAATATCCTGTCCACCACACATTTTTTCCATGTCATATTTGTTGAGCATTTTATCAGGTATATCTAATACTAGGAATTCATTAGTATTATCAGCATTAAAAGTATGTTTGCAATCTGGAGGAAGAAAGAATAATGAATCATCTTTTAAATCTAATTTCTTATAATCAGTTTCTATAGAAAGGGCACCTTTAAGTGGCAAGATAAGTTGTCCATATTCATGAGCATGAGTATTACTTTTAAAATTATATATTCTACGCTCACATTTTATATTATCCAAGAGTATTACTCCTTTCTTTTTTTATAATTTACGATTGATATATTAAATTTATTATAGCATAGATATGGAGGTGCTATGCTAGATACCATACCTCCAATAAGCTATTATGATAATAGTCAGTCATATAATTTGTGATTTATGTTATTTAACAACACTTTATTTGGTTAAAGATTGTAGAACTGCTGAGCTTGGCGGACATGTATATGAATCTTCTTAAATCATTCCATCGAACTTATGTTAATTGATTTGTATTGAGAAGGAGATACTCCTACATATTTTTTGAAGCATTTGCTAAAGTAAAAAATATCATTAAAACCAACTAAAGATGAAACATCAGATACTGTATGACCATCTTTTAGTAAATCTTTTGATTTACGAATTCGTATATCAATTAGATATGAAATGGGAGATTTCCCTGTGACATTTTTAAAAATATTTTCTAAATAGGATGGGCTTATATTAATAGCCAATGATAGATCATTCAATGTTAACTTATCAGTAAAATGATCTGTCATATATGAAATCACTTTTTCAACTTTACGTATATTATCGTAATTAAAATCATTTTCGAAGTTTTTTTGTAAAAGTAGAGATAAAATTTCTGAAAATATAGCTCTACCCTTAATAACTCGATTATGTTTTTCGAATAACCAAGTTCTTGTGAACTTAGAAAATAAGTCTAACAGATGAGAAAATAAGAATTTATCTTCAATCTTATTTATGCTGGAAAAAGGTAATTCTGCATTACGTAGTTCCCAACTATCACCATTGAAATAAGGCAATGTATATAGGAAATCTATAGTATAACACTTCATTAAGTTATCTGGAAAAGTATATCCCTTACGAGAATCGCCTGGTCTGTAATATACAAGACTTCCTTTAGTAACTTTAAATTCACTGTTGTTACATGTTAACACAGCTTCACCATCATAAACGAAAATAATGTTATGTTTATCGTAGATAGGGGAACCTTTGAATTGCCAATTAGGAGTACATTCACGATTGGCTACATATGTAATTTGTGTAAAAATATTTTCGAAATCTTCGATATTGAACAAGTTAATAAGAATCGCTCCTTTCTAAATTTCATTTTGTTATTTATGTAGATAGTAATCTGAACTATTGACATATATATGACTGGCATTCGATGAAGCATTGAATAATTGAGCACGTATAATTTCTCTATAAAATATAGTAATATAGTACAAATATAAGCACATTGTACATGTTTTATGTAATCGAATTAATATACAATATACCTGAAGATAAAGAACCTAATAACAGAGTCTGGATAGCTGTTTCTATTATAATTGTTCATTCTATATTATTGCAATAGTTCTAGTGAATATTTCATTATATTAAATGGAATTATACAAATCAGACATGTATGTAAATTAGAAATTAATGTCTGAATTTGTTGATTTAAAAAAAGGATGAACTGGAAGAAGCTATCTTAAAAAAGGAGGAAAGTCTTATGAAAACAGTTATGATTAACAAACCAAATGATTTGCAAATAATAGAAATGGATAAGCCTGCAATAACTGAGCATGATAATGTATTGATAAAAATGAAAGCAGCTGGAATTTGTGGCTCTGATGTGCATATCTATCATGGACAAAATGCAGCGGCTACCTATCCAAGAGTTATTGGTCATGAAATGGTAGGAGAAGTAGTAGAGGTTGGGAGTAATGTTACTAAGATTAAAGTTGGAGATAGAGTAATTGTTGATCAAGTAGTAAATTGTGGTGAGTGTTATGCATGTAGAAAAGGAAGAGGAAATGTTTGCGCTAACCTAAATGTAAGAGGGGTACATATTCACGGTGGATATCGTGAGTATATTGCAGTACCAGAATCAGATGTATATGTACTACCGGATAATTTATCATATGAAGATGCGGTAATGATTGAACCTGCTACTATTGCAGTACAAAGTTGTTCAAGAGCAGAACTTTCTAAAGAAGATACTTTACTTATTCTTGGATGTGGTGCTCTAGGCAGCAGCATATTAAAAATTGCAAGATTAAGTGGAGCTACTATTATAGCAGTAGATGTAGTAGATGAAAAAATAGAAGAAGCGAAGAAAAATGGTGCCACATATGGAATTAATCTTTTAAAAGAAGATGTTATAGCAAGAGCTAGAGAATTAACTGGAGGATACGGTCCAACAGTTTCTATAGATGCAGCTTGCACAAAAGATTCTCTTGCTACACTTTTAGAGTTAACAGGAAATGCAGGTAGAGTAATTACAATGGGATTCTCTGTAGAACCAACAGCTGTTACACAATTCAAAATTACTGCAAAAGAATTGGATGTAAGGGGCTCTAGGTTACAAAATAAAAAATTCCAGGAGGTTCTTAACTTAGTTGCAGAAGGAAAGTTAGATTTAACAAATAGCATTTCTCATAAATTTAATTTTTTAGATGCACAAAAGGCATTTGATTTCGTAGATAGTAGGGATCCTAGTATTAGAAAAATTGTACTGACTTTTGATAATTAAACAAAATTTATAGAATAATAATATTGTAAATTAAGGAAAAACAAAAGTTCATAAAAAACTTATCTAATGTTAGAAAACTTATCTAATGTTAGAAAACTTATCTAATGTTAGAAAACTTACACAAGCTATAAAATTGTCAAAGAAAAATATTATCTATGTAAATGTTTAAATAATGCAAGAATTTACACAAAAAAATGAAATGGAGGATTTGTTTATGACAAGAGTATCTTTTGAAACAATGAAAAATGAAATTAAGCGTGTATTATTATCAGTTGGAATGGAAGAGAAAAAAGCTGATATTTGTGCACAAATTCACACAGAAAGCAGTGCAGATGGAGTTTATTCACATGGGTTAAATCGTGTTAGCAGATTTGTTGATTATGCAAAAAAGGGATGGGTTGATGTTAATGCGGAGCCTACTTTGGTGAATAAATTTTCTTCAGTAGAAAACTATGATGGAAATATGGGGCCAGGAATACTTAATGCTAAGTTTGCAATGAATCGTGCCATGGAAATAGCTTCGAGTCAGGGGATTGGACTTGTTACTCTAAAAAATACAACTCACTGGATGAGAGGCGGAACATATGGATGGGATGCAGCTAATAAAGGTTATATAGGTATTTTGTGGACAAACACAGAATCTTGTATGCCTGCATGGGGATCTAAAAGTACTTGTGTAGGAAATAATCCTTTTATTATGGCAGTTCCAAGAGAAAAGGGAAATATAGTTCTAGATATGGCTATGTCTCAATATTCTTATGGAAAATTACAAGTTACACGATTAAAAAACGAATTGCTTCCTTTCCCTGGAGGATTTGACAAAGAAGGTAATTTAACTTCAGAACCAGGACCAATTGAAGAAAGTATGAGAATACTACCTATGGGTTACTGGAAAGGTTCAGGATTTTCAATATTATTAGATGTAATATCAGCTGTAATATCAGGTGGGTTAGCTACTGCTGAGATAGATAAAGTTCAAAAAGGAAGTTGTGGAAGTTGCAATCAAGTATTTATTGCGATAGATCCATATAAAATACTAGGAAAAGATCAGGTTGAACAATTACTTGACAATACTGTAGAATATATTAAAGGGGCTCAACCAACAAAAGATGGAGGAGAAATATATTATCCTGGAGAAAATTCAAAGAATAAAAGAGAAGATCAAATGAAAAATGGAATTGTTGTAGATGATGGCGTTTGGAATGAATTGTTAAGTTTATAGATGAAGGAGTGATTATAAAATGATATTTGGAGATTTGAATCATTTAGAAATTGAAAAAAAAATATATCCAGCAGCAATAGTTAAAGCACTTGAATTTTTAAAAAATACAGATTTTAATGCATTAGAAAATGGAACATATGAAATTCAAGGAAACGAAATTTTTGCAAAGATATTTGAAACAGAAACTGCGGTTTTGGATGAAAGAAGGCCAGAAACGCATGGTAAATTTATAGATATACAATATTCTCTTGATGGCAAGGAGATTGTCGGGTTTGCTAGAAAGACAGGGGAGCAAAAAATTAATGAAAATCTTTTGGAGAATGATGATAATATCTTCTATGAAAATGATATAAAAGATGAAATTTATTTAAAAATGAATCCTGGTACTTTTGCTATATTTTTTCCTTATGATGTCCATAGACCTGCATGTAATTTGGAAAAAAATGAAAAGATAAGAAAAGTAGTAGTAAAAGTATCGGTAAACTGTATGTAGCACTAATGATATAAATGATGCCTGAAATTATAAAAATAAAAGAGATCATATAGGATTAAAATCTGTTAATTGAGGATTAAACGGTAGAATAAAGTCAAAAAGATTTATGAAAAAAAGTGGACAAATTCTATCTTCCTAATAAGTTACTATATTAAAGATTAAGGAGGATAGAATGTCTACACAAAAATATGTATGAACATTTCTTATTTACAGATGAGAGAAATAGAATACCAACTTTAAGAATATTTCTCTGTCTACAATATTTTTCTCACCACCTACTAATCTTTTTTATCATAAAATATTAAATTTCTTTTTTCTGTATTGAGAGGGAGTACACCCTAGTGTTTTATGAAATATTTCCGTAAAATAGCTTGAGCCTGTAAATCCACATTGAAGCGCTATTTCAGTAACTGAAAGGGAAGAAATCTTTAGGAGTTCAATACTCTTTTCTAGACGATATTCTGTTAAATAGGAAACAGGAGTCTTATTCAAAATAATCTTAAAAATATCACAACAGCTACTACGACATACATTTCCAGCAGCGGCAATCTCATTTAAAGTGATTCTCTTTTGATAATTTTTCTGTATATATCCCGTCATATTATGCATAGCTTCAAGTTTCTTATCATCAGCTGTTTCTTGAATTGAAATGCTATCTTTTATATTGTTATGAAGGCTGAAACATATTGTATTAAAAAGGCTCATGACATGTAATTCAAATCCATCCTTTTCTTCATTACATAACTCATAAACATTTTTCAAAAGTTCAATCAAGTTTCTTTGCCAAGTGATTTCGGGATGCAATATAAAAAATGGATTGGATGTGTCTTCACATACTGGCAGTATATAAGTTTCCTTAATTCTTGTAATGCTAGAAATAAGGGATGGGGGAAACAAAATACATATAAAATTACAATCAGAACCATCAGTAGAATATCCATAATGCATCTGCTCAGAATTTATAAAAATTGCCTGCCCTTCTTGCAATTCATAGCTTTTTCCATTTACGGAATACGACATTTTACCCTTTAAAAGCAATGTGAATTCCCAATCGGTATGCCAATGGTTAGCAGCAGCCATAGCTGGATAATCTGAAAGCAAGGACTTTTTCGCACGAACAGGAAAATCTGCGAAGTTATAAGATACAACTTCTGAGTTATCATTTAATAGTGTCATCTTTAACATAGCTTCCCCTCCAAACGATATGAATATTAATTAATATACTATTGTTATAAAAATATAATTTATTCTTATATTTTTAGTAGTCATCATGGAATATTATTATAATATGAACAATGAAAGAAAGCAATTAAAGAAGAAAGTGATTTTCATGGAAAAACTAAACCTAGTATATCTATAGGGGGAACTGATTGTGAGAGGAATGAAGAGAATATTATATCAGAATTAAAATCTTTTCTGTAGTCATATTAATTTTAAAAGGTGGAAAAAGAGGGATGAAAGCCAAAAGACTAAACTTAGATAAAGTAAATATAGTATTTATTGGGCTTGTTATAATAAATATATGTGCATCCTACCTTGTTGGCAGCACAGGAATTTATGCGGCTACAGCGTTTCGTGAATATGGCAGGATAGATTTGTTTAATGCTATGTTTGTAATAGAACCACTAGCAAGAAGTATATCATTACTTATTTCTGGTAGAGCAGGAGAATATTTTGGACGCAAACAATTGTATATATGGAGTGTAGGTGCGTTTGCTTTAAGCGTTGGAATGAGCGCAGCAGCATCAAGTGGAACTATATTTCTTATTGCGAGAGGAGCTTCAGGTTTCTTTTGGGGACTATTTTTTGCAAATGTATTTACTATGATAAACGATATAGTATCGGAAGAAGAGTATCCAGTTAGAATTGGAATTATGCAGACAGTTTATTCTTTGACGCTCATTTTGGGCCCAGTACTTTGTGGAATATTTACAGAGAGATGGAGTTGGAGAATATCCCTTGCTGTACTATTTCCTTTATTTATAATTGGAATGATATTTGTGGGATTTTTTATGCCAAGAAGTAAAACAAAAAATAGAAGTAGCATAAAGAAATATGATAAAGGAGAAAATCTTTATATAAATAGAAGCAATAAAAAAGAATTATTTATTGTAAAATTACTAAAACAAAAGGGATATTTAACAATTATTTTAATTACTTTTATAGCTACATGCATTTCATGTAGTGGTAATTATATACCACTTTATGCACAGACAGTATTAGGAGCAAACACTACCATTAGTGCTGTTGTTCTTGCTCCTTGCAATATTTTTGTTATGATATTATCGAGTGCCTCTGGCATATATATTTCAAAAAAAGGTTGTACAAAGACAATTTTTATATTGATGTCGGGCGCTATTTTGATAGGAACACTTATTTATGTATTAACATTGTTTACATCAAGTTACTTTGTGATTATATTATCTACTGCAATTATTGGTATTGGAGTTGGAATACATCAAGTTGTTCCATTTGCATTTGCACAGAGGCATTTAGATGATAAACTAATTGCAGAAGGAATATCATTTATTAGCTTTGTGCAAGGCAGTGCTGGAGTTATTGCAGGAATGATATATTCAGCAACAATGAGAAATGGAATAGCATTTTCATTGGCATTTACAGTTGTTTATAGTGTTTCATTAATATTAATTGCTGTATTTAAATACAAAGTACCTCAACGTGAAGAATAAAAAAATATTCATAAAGTTTTGCTGATGTTAGATATTAATAAAATAATTATATAGATAAAGAAAAGGGGAATAGAAAGATGAATCAAAAGGAAAGAATGCTAGCAGGATTACCATATAAAGCTTGGTTAGATGGACTTAGTGAAGAAAGAATGGAAAATAAGCTAAAAATACATGAATATAATTTACTTCGTCCAGATGAAATGAATAGAATGGAGGAACTTATTAAAGATATTTTGGGGAAGACTGGCGATAAAGTTTTTATAGAACAGCCATTTCACTGTGATTATGGTAAAAATATCGAAGTGGGTAATAACTTTTTTGCTAATTATAACTGCACGATATTAGATGTAGGAAAGGTAATAATAGGTGAGAATGTTTTGTTTGCACCTAATGTATCAATTTATACTGCAGGACATCCAATTCATCCAGAGTCAAGAAATTCAGGCTACGAGTATGGAATTGACGTTATAATTGGTGATAATGTGTGGGTAGGTGGAAGTGTTGTAATAAATCCAGGTGTTAAAATAGGGAATAATGTTGTAATTGGTTCTGGAAGTGTAGTTACTAAAGACCTTCCAGATAATGTGATAGCGGTAGGAAATCCATGTAGGGTTGTACGTGAGATTACGGAAGAAGATCGTAAATATTATTATAAAAACAATGAGTTTGATGTTGATGATTACAATGTTTAATTGTATTTAATGGATCAGCGTAGAAATTTTAAGTTAATAATAAAGGAAGTGTAAATATGAAAATAGAACATGTAGCTATATGGACTAAGGATATAGAAAAATTAAGAGACTTTTATGTTACTTATTTTGAAGGAATTGCTGGAGATAAATATATCAATCATAAAAAACAATTTGAATCATATTTTATTAAATTCGATTCAGGAGCAAGACTTGAAGTTATGCAGATGCCAACAATTCCTTCAAATTTAAATGATACAATTAATCAATATATTGGGTTAATTCATATTGCCATTTCTGTAGGCAGTGTTGAAAAAGTTAATAATCTTACTGAGTCATTAAGGAATGCAGGTTATGAGGTAGTGAGTGAACCTCGTTATACTGGAGATGGATATTATGAAAGTTGTATTTTGGATCCAGATGGGAATAGAATAGAAATAACTGAGTGAGACTAATAACTTTAGGAAATATAATAATAT
The DNA here is from genome assembly GCF_022320765.1 of Clostridium sp. YIM B02569. Taxonomy (NCBI): domain Bacteria; kingdom Bacillati; phylum Bacillota; class Clostridia; order Eubacteriales; family Clostridiaceae; genus Clostridium; species Clostridium sp. YIM B02569. Next base: position 146,906 of record NZ_JAKJJX010000015.1, read on the forward strand.
AAAGGATATTTTACAGATGTAATTTTCAATAAAAATATGTGTTTATTTTTTAGTGAAAATTGATATAATATAAGTAAGATTCTAAATCTATGATTTATTCAGTAAAACTTGCATATAGTGTAAGAAAATAGTATAAAAATGAAAATAGTGAAAAACATACTGCAATATGCTTTTCACTATAGTATATAATTCTAGTTGCTTAGGCAACTGGTATCACTAAGATTTTTATTTAAAAAATAGTAGCCTTCCAATTGAACCTGGGGCTACTATTTTTTTGAGATTTTTTCTATAAGAACCACTATCAATGTTAACAGCGATATTAAGAATAATCCACCTTGAAATAGTAATGTTAAAACGTCATTACTGATAAGTATCACCTCCCTTCAAAAAAAGAGGTAAGTGATACCAGTAGCCCACAAAACCATTGAATTATACATGGAAATTATATCATAATATTTAAAAGGTTTCCATATGAGAGATGGCAAGAATATATAAAAATCTATTATTGTACATATTAATTTCTGAAATCATGGTAAATAAAAAGTTGAACAACATCATACAAGAACTATTTTAATTTCTATGATATTCTTAGAAAACAGACATAAGGAAAGGAGGAAAATAGATGTTAAACGAAGTTAGGACTGTTTGTTTTGATACAGAGCTAAGCATAGAGGCTTATAACTTTAAAGGTATCATGCAGAAGTTTCCAAATCACTTTCACGACTACTATGTTATTGGGTTTATTGAGAATGGAAAAAGATATTTGTCGTGCAAAAATAAGCAGTACATTATAGAAACAGGGGATTTAATAGTGTTCAATCCTGGTGATATTCATACATGCGAACAAATTGATGACAGGACGCTCGATTATCGGTGCATTAATATTAAGAAAGATGTTATGAAAAAAATCACATTTGAAATAACAGGAAAAGAGTATTTACCTAATTTTATGGAATTTGTTTTATTCCGCAATGAACTTACATCTTCTTTAAAAGAGTTACATCTTATGATAATGGAGGAGGAGAAGAATTTAAAAAAAGAGGAATTGTTTCTATTCATAATGGAGCAATTGATAAGGGAATATTCAAATCCAGTTTCTGAAATGACTATACAGGAAGCTAGTGCAGAAATTAAGACAGTGTGCGATTATCTAGAAAATAATTATATGGAGAATATAACATTGAATCAATTAAGCAATTTAACTGGATTAAGTAAATATTATTTGTTACATTCTTTTACTAAGCAAAAGGGAATATCGCCATATAATTATCTTCAAACAATTCGTATTGGCAAGGCGAAAAAAATGCTGGAACAAGGAGTTGCTCCAATAGACGTAGCATTCAAAACAGGATTTACAGATCAAAGTCATTTTACAAACTTTTTTAAAAAGTTAATTGGATTAACGCCAAAGCAATATATGAATATTTTTATTAATAGATGTAGGAGTAAAGAAAATGAGTAATAACAAAGTTAAAGCAGGGCATTTATCAGCAGTTATGACAATATTAATTTGGGGGACAACCTTTATTTCAACTAAAGTATTATTAAAAGATTTTACACCAATTGAAATTTTAATCTTTAGATTTATAATTGGATATCTTACATTGCTTTGCATATGCCCATATCATATTAAAAAGGTTGAATTTAAACAAGAACTTTATTTTGCAGCAGCTGGATTAGCAGGAGTAACCTTGTATTTCCTTTGTGAAAATATCGCATTGAGCTATACCCTTGCAACTAATGTAGGTGTAATTATTTCAATTGCTCCATTTTTTACAGCTGTTTTTGCCAATCTGTTTTTAGATAATGAAAAGTTAACATCATACTTTTTCATTGGACTTACAATAGCAATAATAGGGATACTTCTTATAGAGTTTAACGGAAAATTTGTTTTAAAATTAAATCCATTTGGTGATATATTAGCAATACTTGCTGCTATTTTATGGGCGGTTTATTCTGTTGTTATGAAGAAAATTAGTCAATTTCAATACAATACCATTATCTGTACTCGTAAAGTATTTTTTTATGGATTAATTTTTATGATACCAGCCATATTTATTTGTGATTTTAAGCTTCAATTATATAGATTTACTGATGTATCAAATCTAATGAACATCTTATATCTAGGTTTTGGAGCATCTGCACTATGCTTTGTAACTTGGAATTGGTCAGTTAAGATTTTGGGAGTGGTGAAAACAAGCATATATATTTATATGGTGCCTGTAATAACCGCTGCTTCATCTGCTGTTATTTTACATGAGAAAATAACCTTTATTTCAATTATAGGAATTATCTTAACATTATTAGGGCTCTTTATTTCTGATGGAAAACAGATTATAAGATTTAGGAGAGAAGTAGAAGATGTAGGAGAAAGATACAAAGAAAATGCACTATAACAATGTTTCTAATTCCAATGGATTATTGCATAAGTCTAAATTAAAAGCTGAGTATCTATATTAAATCACATCAAATTATATTTACATGCTTGTATAATAGTGGTACAATTTAATTCCTCAATATATAGTAATATATTGGAATTTTAAAGAAAGGTTTGGTAATGAAATATGATAGATGCAAAAGTATTGATAGAAAAAGCATTTGAGGCACAAGAGTTTTGTTATACTCCATACTCTAATTTTAATGTAGGTGCGGCTTTACTTTGTAATGATGGAACAATATATCAGGGCTGCAATATAGAAAATGCAGCATTTACACCAACAAACTGTGCAGAAAGAACAGCTTTCTTTAAAGCAATTTCTGAAGGGAAAAAAGAATTTACTGCAATAGCAGTGGTAGGAAATAAAAAAGGGGTAAAACCTGGCGAAGGAGATTTTTGTGCACCATGTGCAGTATGTAGGCAAGTTATGGCAGAGTTCTGTGATTTAAAGACTTTTAAAATAATTATTGCTAAAAGTACAGAAGAATATTTAGAACATACATTAGAAGAAATTCTTCCTTTAGCATTTACTGGTAAAAATTTAAAATAGAATTATTAATATTATATATAAATTCTGAATAATACAGTTCATTCTTTAGTTAATATGAATTGTATATTAGAATTATCAAATAACTATTTCAATATAAGGCTCTACCCAACAGAGAATATAAGTTTTCTGTTGGGTTTATTTTATTGCTTAATATATGATTGTTAAATGATTCTTTGATTATTACATAAGAAATATTTTCTCCAATTGCAGCTAAGCTTAACAATTCAAAATTAAAAATGGAACTGGATAATTTAGCATTAAAATACGTTTAAAATACAGATTACAAGAGATAAGACAAGTTATAAAATAGTAGAGCCAATTAGTGGAGCTACTATTTTATAATTTATGTAACATGGCATATTTAATAAATGGTTCGATATAACTATTATACATTAAGCTTTAAAGGGGATATTAAATCTGTAGCGTTTGTAATTATTTTTATTATTATGTAAAAAGTGGTATAATACGAAGATGGTCATGCTTATTATGATAACGGGGGCATATTATGAATATACCAATAATAAAAGTAAAAAATTTAGTGAAAAAATATGATGATAGATTGATTTTTGATGATATAAGTTTAGATATAATGAAAGGCGAAAGTATTGCTTTAACAGGACATAATGGTATGGGGAAAAGCACATTAATAAAGATTTTCTGCGGTCTTACAAGTATAACTTTTGGGGAGGTTATTCGAGACAAGAATCTTAAATTTAATTATATTCCAGAGAATTTTTCACCTCTTAATATAAAAGCAGGTGAATATATTAAGTTAATAGGAGAAATAGAAGGAATATCAAAAGATGATTTTGTGAAGAAAACTAATTACTTATATAAGGAATTTAACTTAGAAAATATGATAAACACTTCTATGAAAAACTTATCTAAAGGAACCCTGCAAAAGATTTCGGTAGTTCAGGCCCTTTTGTCAAAACCAGATATTTTCTTATTAGATGAGCCACTATCTGGACAAGATAGTGATTCACAAAAAACGTTTATTAGAATGGTAAGAGAGCTTATAAAAGATGGAGTGACAGTAATAATGTCATGTCACGAATTATTTTTAATAGATCAATTATCCAGTAGAATATTACAGGTTAAAGATTCTAAAATATTTGAGATTAAGAGGGAAGATATTAGTTCTGAGAAATATGCTTCAATGACTTTTTATAGAAAGGAAGTAGATAAATCTTTTGTGACTCAAAATATTAAGGGCATCTACGATTATCGGGAAAATGAGAATTATATAGAATTCAAAACAAAAGTAAGCGAAAGCAATAGGGTTTTAGTAGAAATGATTAATAATGGTTATATTTTAAAGTATTTTGAAAGGTAAAAGGAATGTAGCTTATGTTAATATCGGTATTAAAATATAATTTTAAAATGTACATGAAATCTCACAAATATATAATGCCTTTTTTTATATTTATAATATATATGGTAATGGCTTATTCCATAAGATTACTTGATATTGTAGGCAGCATGGTATCTTCAGCAGCATTTCTCTTTGCCTTAATGACATGGATTGGTTTTACTTATTGCAGCAATATAGAATTAATTGCGGAAGAAGTTTTAATATTAAAATTAAGGAGTCATACACGCTATTGGATATCTAAAATTATTTTTATGGGTGTAGTAGGAGTATTTTTTTCTATATTATCTGTTGGACTTCCTATTATTTATAATTTAATTTGTAATGTTTTTAAATATCCTGTTACATTCAGCGATATAGTTGTTTCATTTATTATCCACATGTTTTTATCAATAATAGGAGCATTAATTGGTATGTTATTGCAACCAAGAATAATATCAAATAGAAAAATGGCAATACTAGGTGCAATCTTTATTGTATTAATGAGTATAATTAAAGGACCAGTAATTAATGAGGTTCCATATTCAAAATATGTGATGTGGATTTTTCCTCCTATAAATGAAGTTTCAACAGCATATTTAAATCTTATGCATTTTAATATACCTAATTTAATTATGCCATTAATTATTATGATAATTTATATTTTTATAGAGAGTTTTATATTAATAAAGAGAATGAAAAAAGTATTATTTTAATATGAGGTGAAAAATATGCTAATAGAAACAGAGAGATTAATTATTCGTGATTTTCAACATAAAGATAAAGAAAATTTGATGAAAATCATATGGCAAAAAGATGTAATAAGGTTTATGAAAGACTGGTCTGAAAATAGCACTGTTAAAGGAAGGCTTTTAGGTTATATTGATTGGCTTCAGACACAAAAGGATTCAAAGGATATTTATGAAAATAAACGATATGCTGTTGCATTAAAAGAAACAGACGAGTTAATTGGTATGGTTGGAATGGGCTTAGAAGATACACTAAATGAAGTGGAAATGGCATACTTTATAGATGAAGATCATGTTGGAAATGGATATGCAACAGAAGCACTAAGAGCATTGTATGAATGGTGCATAAGCGTATCAGAGATTCCATATATGATTCTTACTATCGATTGTGAAAATATAGCGTCATGTAAAGTGGCCGAAAAAGCGCAATTTAAATTGTTCGAGAAAAGAACTCCAATTGGTCACAAGCAACCTAATATGGAGAGTGATAGTTACTTCTACTATCGCAAATATCGTTAAAGTTTTGATGATTCTTATTGTAATTAATTATTTTAACCTTGTATAACAAGATAATTAGAATAGTTATGAAACAAATATGCAATTCCATAATATTATTGAAAATTTAAAATTAGTATATAGAAAAGTTGTAATAATATTGAATAAGTATGAGTGCTAAATAAAGATATTTGGTTATATGTAAAAATATAATTAAAGGAGTAAAATTAAAATGGTAAAAAAAGTAGATGAATCTTTAGATAATCTAAAAATTAAAAATGTTACTATAGAGAACGATTATAAACTAAATTTAAAAAAAGAAACTCAAAATTTCATAATTTGTTACACTGAATTTGATAAAAAATGCATAGATAAAGTGTCTAATGTCCTTGAAGATAACTATAATAGGATTACTAATAACTTAAATAAGCAACTTAACGAAAAATTAACGATAGAAATACACCCAGACCATAATGAACTTCATATGGCTTTAGGATTTCCAAATGCGCCTGACTGGGTGAGAGGCGGAATTGGTGTGGGTAAAATTGTAATAGCATCACCTTTAAATCCACCACCAGGTTCCGATTTTTATAACGTATTAAATACAGCGGTTCACGAATTTGTACACATGATAGTAAATAAGATAAATGATAATACACCTAGATGGCTAAATGAAGGAATAGCATGTTATGAAGCAAAAGACAATAATGAAAACTGGATAATAAAAACTGTTCAAAATGGATTAGAAAATAATATTATTCCTACATTTAAAGAACTAGATACAGGAGCGGATTTTGAAACTTTCTTTGCACGTAATGGATATCAATACTCATATACCATAGTAGAGTCAATAATTAAACTATTTGGATATGAAAAGTTACGCAACTTAATAAAGGAACCAAATAGTATTGTAGAGATTTTTGGAATGACAGAAGAGGAGCTTCAAGATAAATGGATTGATTATATAAAAGTGAATTACCTGCAAAGGTAGTATAAATAAGAATTTATTTTTAGGAGATACAATGAAAATAAGAGAAGAATATACGTGTCCTTTAGAACTAGTACACGATATGATTAAAGGAAAATGGAAATCTATTATATTATGGCGATTGCGATTAGGTCCTACATCATTAACTAAGTTAGAAAGAGATATTGATGGAATTAATCAAAAAATGCTATTAGAGCAATTAAAAGAATTAATTGATTATGGGTTTGTGGAAAAGAAATCATTTGAGGGTTATCCTCTTCGGGTGGAATACTCTTTAACAATAGATATGGGAATGAAGATTATAGATGCCCTAAAAATCATGCAATCCATTGGAATTGATTACTTAAAGGAACATGGTATGGAAAAGACATTGATTGAAAAAAAGGTTATTCCAGAGTAATACCCACAAAAAAGTTAGTAATTTACGTTATAAAAGCTCTTTGCTATAATTTGCCTATAAATAATAGCTTTGGGGGTAATATATGATAGCAACAAGTATAGGTATTATAAATGGGATTATTCAAGATCAATATGGTAGTCGTGGAGAACATTTTAATGAGAATGGAGTTCCAACTTTTTCTCTTCCATTAAAAATTGCAAATGCTCCAGTAAATACTGCTTCATTTGCAATAGTATTAGAAGATAAAGATGCCTATCCAGTAACAGGAGGTTTTGCTTGGATACATTGGCTTGCAGCCAATATTACAAGGAGTGAATTGAAAGATAATGAGAGCCAGACAGCAGATGATTTTATACAAGGCACAAATAGCTGGACTAGCTTGCAAGGTAATCAGCAATCAAAAGAACTTTCTTGTTATTATGGTGGTATGACACCACCAGATAAAGCACATGTTTATGAGTTTCATGTTTTTGCTTTAGATAAACTGCTAAATCTAAAAAAAGGATTTTTATTAAATGAATTATATCATGAAATGGATGGACATATTTTGGAGCAATATACTCTAAAGGGAATTTATAAGAATTAAATTGTATGTTCTCACTTTGTAAACAATAATCAGTCTAAGAGAGCAATTGAAAAGTCTGGATTTAAGTATGCTAAAGCGAATGATAATAAAGTTTATTACTGCTTGAACAAAAGCGATTTTTAATTATACTATATATTTCCAGAGTCATTAAGTATTAAAAATATATAATATATTGCCACAATATGATAAAATATTAGAGAATTTTGTTACTTGAGGTGATTTGATGGTAAAATGGAAGGCGGATTATGAAGTTGGGGTAAAACGCATTGATGAGCAGCATGAAAAATTATTTGAAATAGCAGATCGTGCTTATAAACTATTAACAAATGATTTTATACTTGATAAGTATGATAGAATTACTGAAATACTTGGGGAGTTAAAAGAGTATACTATATTTCATTTTAAATCTGAAGAGGAATATATGTTGAGTGTAGGATATAAAAAATTCTTATCACATAAAGTAATACATGAAGATTTTATAAAATCTATTGATAATATTGATTTACACGAAATAGATTTAAATCAAGATGAGTCAGTAAAGAAGATATTAGAATTTGTTGTAGATTGGATAGACAAGCATATTTTAAATGAAGATAAGTTTATAGTAGAGAATTAGTAAGACTATTTTAGCTGTTAAGCTAGTGTTCAGAAAACTATATTATAATAAATATTGTAAAAAAGTTTTCATTAGTATACCTTAATTAATTGTGCAGCCACTAGTTGGCTGTATTTTTTTGTCGTAATTTTTGTTACGAAAAAGTAAAAGAAGTTATTAAAATTTTCGAATATAGCCATATAGGGATTTTGAAATAAAATTTATGGGGTGGTTTATATGGAAATAAAATTAAATGAGATTGAAATGTTAACAATATTACAAGCATTAGAAGTTCTACATGATCAAGCTACAGAATATAAAGACCTTATATATGAGGATAATAAAGATTTTCTAGTGGATATAAATAAAACTAGAATGGTACATAATAAGTTATTAGTTCAAGCTAAAAATGAAGGGATAATTAAGAAAAAAGTCAGCTTGATTTAAAAGAAGAGATGAAGGCAGGTTAAACAGAGGTGTTTAATCTGCCTTTCATTATATTAATTAAAATAAAAGTACTTTAGGATAAATAATTTCTATTTATAGTGAGATATATCTCCGTATAATAGTATTTTTGGCACTCCATTTTCTACGTGTATTTTTGAAAGGCTAGCTGATTCTATGTCTGGATTTTCACAAATATCACATATATTTTGATTCATGAAATGTGACATAATAACTTTTGAGGTAATTCTATGTGTAACGATAATAATACTTTTGCCTTGATTTAAATTAATGATTTCTTCAATTGATGGGATGACCCTAGCTTTCAATTCCTCATAAGATTCTCCTTCATCAGTTGGAACATATACAGAAGGGTTATTCCAAAAATTTTCCCAAGTTTCAGGATACTTATTAATAATATCTGTTTGATTCATGCCCTCCCATTTTCCCATATGGATTTCTTTCAATTCTTTCATTGTGTTTATAGGAATGTTTCGATTATGCTGGATGATTTTAGCAGTATCATAAGCGCGTTTACTTTCACTAGAGTATATCAAATCAACTTTTTCATTCATAAGTCTATCACTCAGTTTTTGAGCCTGAGATATGCCAACCTTTGTTAAAGGGGAATCTTTATGGCCTTGCATTCGTTTTTCTAGATTCCACTTTGTTTGTCCATGTCTAATTAAATATAAAACAGTTTGTCCCATAGTTCGCTCCTAAATATTTTATTATAAAAAATGCCGGCAATAATTTATAAAGAGAGTATATCAAAACAAAATCTATATGTATAATATATGTTATTATTATATTCATAAATAAAATATATGAATGGAGAAAATATGAATTTACATGGATTAAGATTGTTTTATATAGTAGCTAAAGCAGGAAGTGTAACAGTTGCATCAGAGAAATTAAAAATTAGTCAACCAGCAATTACATCACAAATTAAAAAGTTTGAAAGAGAAAATGGTATTACATTATTTTTACCACAGGGCAGAGGCATTTGTTTAAGTGAAATAGGTGAACAATTGGTAAAAGAAGCAGATGCAGTTTTTAAAATAGAAAATAGAATGGAAGCATTAATAGATAATTATAAAAAAGGTAAAAATGGTACATTAAAAATAGCCGGAAATTATCTTTCAACAAATTTTCTAATACCAATGTGGGCGGCTAAATTAAAAAAAGAGAATAAAGATATAAATGTTGAGATTAATACATTAAATACTGAAGAAGCCATTGATCATCTCATCTCATATAAAGTAGATGTTGCAGTTTTAGGGGGTGGAGCAATGAAATATACAGACAGAATTGATACCATTAAAATAAGGGATGATGATTTATGGTTTGTAGCTTCACTAAATCACAAATATGCAAACAAAAAGGTTAGTATAAATGATATTATGCTAGAACCATTTATAATGCGGGAAAAAGGAAGTTATGCTAGAGTACTTTTGGAATCACTTTGCCATATTAGCAGCATTAAAGTTCCTGACATAGCTCTTGAATTTAATGGGCTACATGAAACTCTTATGGCATCTACGTCTGGATATGGTGTGAGTTTTTGTTCATCAATTGCTGCTAAAGAATTCATTGACATGGGGAAATTGGCTAGAATTTATGTAGATAATGTTGATCTAAAAAATGAAATTGTTATTTGTACACGTAAGAATGAAAAGATATCTAATTTAACTGAGAAGTTTATTTCTATCATTAATAATTAAATGCTTAATAAAAATTAAACTATATTTAAAGTTGAGATTATATATACGTTGCAATTCACGATGCACATTTCACAATTAAGGCTGAAATTCTTGCAATATTTTTAGAATCATTATGAAGGATTATTTTGGCAGTGTATATTATAAATTTAATGTATTATTGTTGCGGTATAAGTACCATAATCTTAATTAAGATAAGTAAACTTCCCACTAAATGCCTAGTATAAATCTTTTTAATGAAATATAAAATAAGATATATTTGATTATGCGATTTAAATCTTCAAATAAATATATTAAATTTATATGTTATTCAGATAAAGAATTATACGGAGGATAAAAATGAAAAGATTCAATGTTATATTACATAATATAATTATTACATTTATGATAACAATTATTATGTTATCTTGTACTAGAGAAATAGCTAATGCGAGCCAAATTTTCAGTAAAGACAGACCAATCAATGTTGCAGTATTATTATATAGCTTTGACGATATTTATATATCATTAATACGTCAAAACTTAGAAGAAATTCAAAAGGAGAATGAAGGAAAAATAAAATTTACTTTTTATGATGGCAAAAATGATCAATCAGTGCAAAATTCAAGCATAGATGAATTAATTAAAAAAAGAGGTGTTGATCTATTCTTAGTGAATTTAGTTACAACACATAGCACACAAGAAGTTGTTGAGAAAGTTAAAAGAGTAAATATTCCGATAATTTTATTTAGTAGAGAGCCTGCTGCTATTGAGTCTATAAAATCCTATAACAAGTGTTGTTATGTTGGAACTAGGGTAGAAGAAGCAGGGTTATTACAGGGAGAAATTGTTACTAATTTATGGAATGAGAAAAAATCATTTATAGATAAAAATAAAGATAATGTACTACAATATATTATGTTAATGGGACAGGAAAATAATTTAGAGTCAGTTAAGGAAACAGAGTATCCTATTCTAAAAGTTAATAATTCTAAAATAAAAACTCAAGAGCTCGCAGTAAGAGCTTGTAATTGGAATGAAGATGAGGCCAAAGAAGTTATTAAAGCATTATTTCTACAATATGGAAATAGGGTTGAAGCAATATTTGCAAATAATGATCCTATGGCTATAGGCGCTATTAAAGCATTACAAGAATATGGTTATAATAAAGGAGAAAATACGCCAACAATACCGGTAGTTGGAATTGAGGCAATACCAGAAGCCAGAGAATTAATTGATGCTGGCATGATGACTGGTTCCGTATTTCAAGACCCATCAGAGGTTGCTAAAGTTCTTTACAATGTTGGAATGAACTATGTTTATAATAGAAATCCATTATATGGTACAAATTACGAATTTGATGAAACAGGAATCTCAGTCCGTCTTCCTTATCAGGAATATTTGGGTAAGTAATAATGATACGTATTATGCAAAACATGTATGATTTTCAGGTAAATCAGTTATAATAATCGTGGATAAATTAAACATATTAAAAATTATTAAAGGTAGATTGGGTAGGAATACTTAATCTATTTTTTGTTTTTAATAATTGGAGAAAAGCAGTAGATAAAAAACTACTGCTATATTATATTTAAACTAACTGCAGAAAGTAGTGAAGGTACCATGATCAGATTGCAAATTAAATATGAGAAATATTCTCTATATTATATACTATATAAAATTACGAGAAAATAGTTACTTAAGATAGCAATAAAAATAAAAAGATTTAATGTAATATTACATAAGATAATTATTACATTAGTAAAAATATTTAAATGAGCGATGATAATGTCATTATAATAATCATTTTGTGATTACTAAAAAGCAACACATTTATTAGTTATGTTATAATAAATGTAGGAGAGTCGTTGGTTGAATAATGATGTGTATTATATGAAAGGAATGATAAGAATGACAGAAGTACCGATGTGTCAGAGTTGTGGGTTACCGTTTAATGAAGAACATGCATATTTTATAGCAAAAGAGCAAGACGGATGTGCGAGTATTTATTGTACAAATTGCTATAAAGACGGAAAATTTATTGATTCCAATATGTCTATGAAAGAAATGGTGGAGGTAATTGTACCGGTTTTGGGAAAAGTAATAGGGGAAGAAGAAGCAAGAAAAGAAATGACAACATTATTACCAACTCTTAAACGTTGGAGACAATAATGATTTGAGTTAAATTTAATAAACAATATGTGTATAGTTATAAATTACTAGAAAACAATAGTAAGTTGTAAAATTCTCTTATTAAAGAAATTTAATTTAGTATTTTTTATGTGTAATGCAAAAAATACCTATTTGCAATATAACAACATAAAGTCAGTTTTACATAAAAATAAAGATTGATTAGAAAAAAGATATCTGATTCATCTTTATTTTTTTGCGTAAAAACCTGCTAAGAAAAATCAACACTTTTTTAGTAGGTTTTTTAAAATAAATATTTATATTTAGAGGCATCG
>NZ_JAKJJX010000016.1:0-137056 GCF_022320765.1 Clostridium sp. YIM B02569
TTAAAAATAGTTTAGGAATCGGCTTTTTTATTTAACTGTAAAATTATTCAAGTAAAAATGCACTATTATAGTTAGTTATTTTACTTTGGGAGTTAAAACCTAATTTGGAAATTCCAAGTCATGGAAAGCCCATGGAAGGGAGCGAATTGAGAGAACATCTAAAATATCTCATAGATAATTTTTATGAAATTGCGAAACCTTAGCAAGGGAAATTTGTTTAATTTGATTATTTATACAGTATTGGAAGTATCATTTATATACTAATTAATATTACATATAAAAAACATAATATATTTTTATAAGGTGGGAACAATATAATTACACCCAAATAAAATTAATTTTTTAATTTAAGGAGGTAATTATTTATGGTACATGATAAAGAACATTCAGCAAAAGAGGGTTCTAATAACAGGAGCATAGGTGGATGGATTATAAGATTGGTTTTAACAGTTGTAGTTTTAGGCATAACATCTTTCTTAACACCTGGCTTTACTATTACAGGAATGTGGTCATTTTTAATAGCTGCGGTGGTAATAAGTGTAATAGATTATCTAGTAGAGGCGTTCATGGGTGTTGATGCATCACCTTTTGGAAGAGGTATAAAAGGATTTTTCATAGCAGCAATAATATTATATGTGGCTCAATTTTTTGTTCCAACTATGGCAGTATCTATCATTGGAGCAATTTTAGCTGCTTTAGTTATTGGAGTATTAGATGCAATATTGCCCGGGAAAGTAATGTAAGTATTTAATAAGTAATAATATTTTCACAATATTAGGGATGATTATTTTATAATCATCCCTATAATTTTGCATCTTGTTTTTTATAAAACATAAATATATAATTTTATATAATTTAGTGCTTAAAAAGGAGAATTTTATGGATATAAATCATATACATCATATTGCGATAATTGCGTCTAATTATGAAGTATCAAAAAATTTTTATGTAAATATATTAGGATTTGAAATAATACGAGAAAATTATAGGAAAGATAGGGATTCATATAAACTAGATTTAAAGATAGGAAGTAGTGAAATTGAACTTTTCTCTATGCCAAATGCGCCTAAGAGACCATCATATCCAGAAGCATGTGGACTGAGACATTTAGCTTTTCATGTAAAAGATATTGAAGAAGTAATAAGAGAGTTAAATGAAAAAGGGATTGAAACAGAGCCAATTAGAATAGATGAATATACAAATAGGAAATTTACTTTTTTTAGTGATCCAGATGGTCTGCCCTTAGAATTACATGAATAAGCACATGAGGCAATAAAAATTATTAAGGAGGGTATTTTTAATGAAGTATGATTTTGAAACACTAGTATCTCGAAATAATGTAGGTGCAAGTAAATGGAATTTGATGAGAAAAATTAATAATGATGTTAGTGAATCTATAGTGCCTTTTTCTGTTGCAGACATGGAATTTAAAAATCCACCAGAAATTATTGAAGGGCTTAAAGAATATATAGACTCTAGTATTATGGGATATACAGAAGCTACAGATAAGTATTATAAAGCAGTATGCAATTGGATGGAAAGAAGACATACATGGAATATAGAGAAAGAATGGATTACTGAATTCTCAGGTGTTGTGCCAGCACTATATACAATTGTTAGAGCGCTTACTAAAGAGGAAGATAATGTTTTAGTGATGACACCTGTATATTATCCTTTTTATAAAGCAATTACAGATAATAATAGAAAGATAATAAAAAGTGAATTAATACTTAATGAAGATCATTATGAAATAAATTTTGAAGATTTCGAAGAGAAAGCCAAATTAGAGGAGACCAAATTACTAATTTTATGTAATCCGCATAATCCAGTCGGACGAGTTTGGAGTGAAGAGGAGTTAAAAAATATTGGTAGAATATGTTGTGATAATAATGTTATTGTAGTATCTGATGAAATTCATTTTGATCTAATAATGCCAGGGTTTAAACATACAGTTTTTGCAAATATATCTGAAGAATTTGCGAATAATTCAGTTATTTGTACAGCACCAAGTAAGACTTTTAACTTAGCAGGTCTTCAAGTTTCTAATATTGTTATTAAAAATAAAAAAATAAGAGATAAAGTCAGGTATGAACGTAGAAAGTCTACAGGAAATTTAGGTCTTAATATTTTTGGATATAAAGCATGTGAAATTGCTTATAATGAATGCGAGCAATGGCTTGAGGAACTTATACAGACTATAAATAAGAATAGAAAAGTTGTAGAAGACTTTTTTAGGAGTAATATTCCTGAGGTCAATATAATAAACCTAGAAGGAACTTATTTGCAATGGCTAGATTTTAGAACATTGGAGAAGGATCATAAGGTATTAGAAAAATTTATGACAACAGAAGCGATGTTTTTCTTAGATGAAGGTTATGTTTTTGGCGATGAGGGTAAAGGATTCGAGAGAATAAATTTAGCATGTCCGACAAAGGTGCTTAAAGAAGCATTGGATAGATTATTAGAAGCTGTAGAAAGGTGCTACAGATAGACATGCTAAATATCATCCTTAAGTAATTATCTTATTTAAATTCAATAAAAATGAAACTATATTTATATGAACAATTATTTATAGAAATATAGTTTTAAAGTAATATATGATTAAATTTATCTATGTATATAGAAAAATATGTTTCTATATACATAGGAACATATATAAATATTTATAGGAATAATGCGGGTTAAATAGGATAAAACTTATAATGGTCTTGAAAAAGTATTATAAGGAAGACTATCATAGAAAAAGTACTGGAAAACTATTATTGACAAAAATTATACTATAAGATATCATAAGTGAGAGTTCAAATTTCATGATTAACACTTTAAAGTTAATCATGAAGTTTATGTGAGTTAAAGTAATAATATAATATATAAAAGCAATGAAAAAGAGGAGTAGAAATTTTTGAGCATTAAAAGGAAACTAACTCAGGAGAGTTTAGGAGTACGGTTCTTTTAGCAAGGAAACTCACTCAGACGAGCTGAGGAGTACAGTTCTTTAGCTAAATCATAGATTTAGAAAGAACTAGCAAGAACTAGGAAGAGAGAGGGAGGCGCTGAAAACCCTTATGCAAGAAATTTTGAAGGTAGCTTTTGAGCTTCTTTAGTGAAATAATAGTAGCTAAAGACGGTTTGTCTGAATCGTTATTTAAATTAAGAGTCCATTAATGCAGTAATTCTGTATATGTGGAAATAAAGGTGGTACCGCGAGCTTTCGTCCTTTTGTGATGAAGGCTCTTTTTGCGTTGAGAATCAAAATTTTATATTTGCTTCTTGGAACTTTCACAGTCTGTATTTTATATTCGCTTATTCGAAAGCCCAAAGAGACTGAATGTGAGTCGGATTTGACTTATTAAGACACAGCAATTGCAGTGCATATTCTAAAGAATATATATTCTTAGGAATAAATATTCTTTACAATATTTATTGTTTAGAATATAAAAAGTTAACAAGTTAATTGTTAGTTTAACTAAGTTTGGAGGAATTAAAATGTCAGAAGAAATAAAAAATATATCAACTACATATGATCCAAAAGAATTTGAAGATAGGATCTATAAAAATTGGGAGGAGAAGGGATACTTTACTCCAGTAATCGATAAGAATAAAAAACCATATACAATAATCATGCCGCCACCAAATATAACAGGTCAACTTCACTTAGGGCATGCATTTGATGATACTCTTCAAGATATGCTTATTAGATTTAAGAGAATGCAAGGATATTGTACATTATGGTTACCTGGAGAAGACCATGCGTCAATTGCGACAGAAGTTAAAGTTGCAAATCAGTTAGCAGAACAAGGTTATGATAAAAAAGAAATGGGAAGAGAAGCATTCCTTGAAAAAGTTTGGGAATGGAGTGACAAGTATAGAGCTACAATAAGAAACCAAGTTAAAAAGCTTGGGGTATCTGCAGACTTTACAAGAGAAGCATTTACAATGGATGAAAACCTTAGTGCTGCTGTAAAACATGTATTTGTTAAGCTTTATAATGAAGGTTTGATTTATCAAGGGAATAGAATAACTAACTGGTGTACACACTGTCAAACAGCATTATCAGATGCAGAAATTGAATATGAAGAACAAGCAGGGCATTTTTGGCATATCAATTACCCATTAGCTGATGGAAGCGGGGTTATTGAAATAGCAACAACTAGACCTGAAACATTGCTTGGAGATAGTGGTGTAGCTGTAAATCCTAATGATGAAAGATATAAACACCTTATAGGTAAAACTGTAATACTTCCTCTAGTTAATAGAGAGATTCCTATAGTTGGCGATGAATATGTAGATTTAGAATTTGGAACTGGTGCAGTTAAGATGACTCCAGCTCATGATCCTAACGACTTTGAAGTTGGTAAAAGACATAACTTAGAAATCATAAGAGTAATGGATGATAAGGGAATTATCAATGAAAAAGGTGGTAAATATAAAGGTCTAGATAGATATGAAGCAAGAAAAGCTATAGTTAAGGATTTAGAAGAAGCAGGTCTCTTAGTTAAGATAAAAGATCACGCTCATAATGTTGGAACTCATGATAGGTGCGGAACTACGGTAGAACCTATAATCTCAAAACAATGGTATGTTAAGATGGAAAGTCTTGCAAAGCCAGCAGTAGAAGTAGTTAAGAATGGCAAAACTAAATTTGTTCCTGAAAGATTTGATAAGATATACTTCAACTGGATGGAAAATATCCAAGACTGGTGTATTTCAAGACAATTATGGTGGGGACATAGAATTCCAGTATATTATTGTCAAGATTGCGGAGAAATGATGGTACTTGAAGATGCTCCAAAGGCATGTACTAAATGCGGAAGCTCCAATATTAAACAAGATAATGATGTACTTGATACATGGTTCTCTTCAGCATTATGGCCATTCTCAACACTTGGCTGGCCAAACAAAACAGAAGACTTAGAATACTTCTATCCAACAAGTACATTAGTTACAGGACATGATATTATCTTCTTCTGGGTTGCAAGAATGATATTCTCAGGACTTCACTGCATGGGAGAAACTCCATTTAATACGGTGCTTATTCACGGCTTAATTAGAGATTCTCAAGGTAGAAAGATGAGTAAATCTTTAGGAAATGGTGTTGATCCACTAGAAGTAATTGAAACTTATGGTGCTGATGCCTTAAGATTTATGATAGCTACTGGTAATGCTCTAGGAAATGATATGAGATATTATCCTGAAAGAGTTGAATCATCAAGAAACTTTGCAAATAAGATTTGGAATGCTTCAAGATTTGTTATGATGAACCTTGATAAAGAAGTAATGAACAAATATAAAGACTGCAAAGAATATTCTTTAGCTGATAAGTGGATATTATCAGAAATGAATACTTTAATAAAAGAAGTAACAGAAAACATGGAAAAATATGAACTTGGAATTGCTATGCAAAAAGTTTATGACTTTATGTGGACTGAATTCTGTGATTGGTATATAGAACTTGTTAAACCTGTATTCTATGGAGAAGATGAGAAAGCTAAGGGAATAGTTTATAACGTATTAAATACAGTTTTAATTACAGGATTAAAATTATTACACCCAGCTATGCCATTTATAACAGAAGAAATATTCACTCACTTAAGTGATGAAGAAACAATAACAACTTCAGCTTGGCCTGAATTTGATGAAGCTTTAGTAAATAAAGAAGCAGAAGATGATATGGCATTTGTAATTGAAGCTATAAAAGGTTTAAGAAATGTTAGAGCTGAAATGAACGTACCACCTTCAAGAAAGGCAAAAGTAATCTGCTATATAGCTGAGGATGCTAAAAAAGCATTTAACTCAGGTGTAGCATACATTGAAAAGCTAGCGTCTGCATCAGAAGTAGAATTTATAAGTGATAAGGCTAATGTTCCTGCAAATGCTGTATCTCTAGTTGTTAAAGGTGGGGAATTATTCATGCCACTACTTGATCTTGTAGATAAAGATAAGGAATTAGATAGATTAAATAAAGAAGCAAAGAAACTAGAAGGGGAAATTGATAGAATAGATAAAAAGTTAGGAAATCAAGGTTTCGTTGCTAAAGCTCCAGCAGCAGTTGTTGATGCTGAAAAAGAAAAGAGAGTTAAGTATGTTGAAATGTTAGAAGCTGTTAAAGTTAGAATTGAAGCTTTAAAATAATTTTAATGAAATTCAGTAAAAAAGATATTGCTAAGTTCCTTGGAACTTAGCAATATCTTTTTATTTTTTTAGGTTCATATTACGCTGAAAGATAAAGAGGCTATTAGAGCATATAACCCAATATGCATTGAATTATTAACCTCATAATAATTTCAATTATTGTATAGTTAGTAAAATGAAAAAAGTTAAAAATTTTTGCAAGGTAAGGATATAATAGGAGGATTATTAATATATATAATTCTAGAATAATATATATGGAGGCGTTTGAATTTTGAAAGCGAGAAGGCATTTACTTAACTTAATTTTTTGGATATCCTTATCAATTTTATTTAATATTATTATATATTACACACGAGGTGAAACATCAGCAATAGAATACTTTGGTGGTTACATAGTAGAAATGTCGTTAAGTTTAGATAATTTATTTTTATTTCTGATGATATTTTCAAGTTTTAGAATACAGGAAGAATACCAGGAAAGGATACTTCTATATGGCGTTATAGGGGCGATGGTATTAAGGTTAATTTTCATTTTACTTGGCGTAGCTATGGTAAATAAATTTAGTTTTATATTATCTATCTTTGGAGTATTATTGCTACTTAGTGGTGCAAAAATATTTCTTAGGGAAGATGATAATATTCAATTTCATGATAATTTGGCAGTTAAGATTTTAAGAAGGATAATGCCTATAACAAATGTTTTGCATGGAAATAAATTTTTTGTTAGGCAGAATAAGATCATTTATGCTACACCTCTTTTTATAGTACTTTTAATAATAGAATTTTCAGATATTATTTTTGCAATAGATTCAATCCCAGCTATTTTTTCTATAACAACGGATACTTTCATAGTTTATACCTCTAATATTTTTGCGATTTTAGGACTTAGAAGTATGTACTATATATTAGAAAAGATGAATAATATGTTCAAGTTCATGAAATATGGAGTTGGATGCATATTAATTTTTACAGGAATAAAATTAGTAATATTGTTTTGGAAAATTGAAATTTCAGTTACAAATTCTGTGTTGATTATATTGTCTATTTTATTAGCGAGTATATTAATATCTCTATTATTGAGTGAATTTAATAAGTTTAGAAATTGGTGTAAAAGAAGATCATAGATATTATGAAAAGGGCGCAAAGCCACAATACGGAATTTAACCACAGTCGCCTTCGAGTTTCTTCTTGAAGAATTATGGAATAAATTTAGTACAGAGATGTTTTTGTTTAGCTTTTAATTAGTCATTTCACTAGAATTAAGATATAATGTAAAGTAAATACATACTATTTAGAATTTGCATTTATAGAAAAACATAAAAGACAAAGAGGTAAGAAAAATGAGCATGACTTATAAAG
This sequence comes from Clostridium sp. YIM B02569, assembly GCF_022320765.1. Taxonomy (NCBI): domain Bacteria; kingdom Bacillati; phylum Bacillota; class Clostridia; order Eubacteriales; family Clostridiaceae; genus Clostridium; species Clostridium sp. YIM B02569. The sequence continues at coordinate 7,491 of NZ_JAKJJX010000016.1, forward strand.
ACGCAATGGATTATATTACAAGCGTGGGGAAGTTTGGATCTAATTATGGACTTGAAAGAACTTTTAGAATTTTAGAGTTACTTGGAAATCCACATGAAAAACTTAAACTTATCCATATTGCAGGGACTAATGGCAAGGGATCAACTACAGCTATGATATCAAAAATATTGATTGGAATGGGATATAAAGTAGGAATGTATACATCTCCATATTTAGAAGAATTTGAAGAAAGAATTCAGATAAATGGGAGTAATATTAGCAAGAAATCATTAGTAGACTTAGTAGAAGAAATTAAATTAGTAGTTAATAAAGTAATTGAAGAAGGATATGAACATCCTACTGAGTTTGAAATCATAACTGCATTAATGTTTTTGCATTTCTATAGAGAAAAAATAGATTATGGAGTAATTGAAGTTGGTCTTGGTGGAAGATTAGATTCTACCAATGTATTAACGCCTAAGGTTAGTGTAATAACATCAGTAAGTTTAGATCATATAAATATATTGGGTGATAATTTAAAAGATATCGCAAAAGAAAAGGCCGGAATTATAAAAGAAAATATACCAGTTGTACTTTATCCTCAAAAAAAAGAGGCAGAAGAAGTAATATTAAAGATAGCAGAAGAAAAAAGCTCAAAAGTATATTTTGTAAATAAGGAAAATGGAAAATTGGTTGATATCAATTATGATGATTTTTATCAAAATGTAGTTGTTAAAAGTATTAAAAATATATATAAGATTAAATTTCCTTTGCTTGGAGAACATCAAATATTAAATTTGGGAGTTGCTTTAAGTGCAATAGAGGTATTATGCGAGAATGAAAAAATAGAATTAAATACAAGCTTAATTGAGAAAGCTTTACAGGAAGTTGTATGGATAGGAAGACTTGAGGTCTTAAAAAAGAAACCTACGATAGTAATTGATGGGGCACACAATATAGATGGAATTAAAGCTCTTAGAAAAAATATAGAAAAGTATTTTAAATATAATAAATTATACTTATTGCTTGGTATTTTAGCAGATAAGCAAGTAAAAGAAATGGTACAGGAAATAACACCATTAGCTGAAAAAGTTTATGCACTTACACCACATAGTGAAAGAGCTGAACTTAGTGAAAATTTGAAAGAGGAAATATTAAACTATAATTCAAATACTATTGCATTAGAAAGTTATGAGGAGGCTTTTTCTCTAGCGTTAAAAGAAGCTAAGGAAGAGGATTTAATTGTAGTTAGTGGATCATTATACATGATTGGAGATATGAGAAAAATTATAAGAAATAAATTTCCTAATAAGTAGAATTGGGGCACATATATTTTCCGAATTAGTCTAAAAGAATATAAATCAAAAGATTCCGAGGCAAGCTTCGGAATTTTGATTAAAAGGAGTAGTGAAAGTTATATGGTTAAGATAGAAATAGAAAATTACATCAATAATAAGAACTCAATCTATTATGATTTAAAAGAATTTCGTGATAGAAATCCAGATACACTATATAGCTATCAAGACTTTGAAGTGGCTGGAAGAAGGGAATTTAAGATTATTACGAACAAAGTTCGTAAACTTCAGGATTATGAAAAGAATAGGCTAGCTAGTGAGCTAGTAGGACATTTATGTAATTATGCTTTGGATGAAGAAAAATTATCAAGTGTCCATGATTATATTACGTTAAATCCAATCATCGGTTATTATGAAAACTTGATTAAAATCTTCAAAGATTCGATGGAGAATAATAAAGAGATGTTACAAGCAATGAGCAAGAGAGTAAATAATTTACTTAAAGAGAGTTCGTATTCAGAAGCGGTGAAATTAGGGATATTACTTTCGCCTATATGTAGCATTAAAAACTTGAAGGATATATTAAATGTGTTTTCTATTCATAATGAATATATTTTCTATACAATCAAGTCATATGAATATATTGGAAGTTGTAATAATATAATTTTTGAGATTTCAAAAAGATCTAAAGGATATGGGAAGATATTTTGTATAATGAATCTTACTCCTACAACTTATGAGATAAAAAAATGGATGATTGAAAAAGGTTGTGATAATAGTGTTGGCATTACGGAATTATTATCTTACACTATGCTTTCATTAGATCTTCTGAGCTATTTGGAGGATACAAAATTTTCAAAAGAAGAGATTGAAGTTTTTGCAAAATCTTTCAGTACATTGCTTTCAGACTATAGTTTGGATGATATTAAGTATTCAACAAAAGTTTGCAATAAGTTATTAGAAATTATTGATAATATAAGTGGTGGCATATATTCGTTATATGCTGTAATTTCAATATTATATTCAATAGAAGCTATTATTATTGATGAATATAAGAATAAAGGAAATTCAAATTCGTATAAGTTAAATAATGATTATAAAGAAATAGTAGATAATTGTAAAAAAATTTGCAAGAAAGAGTTGTGGTATAATGTAATTGCGAATGAAGTTCACAATATAGAAATTGAAAGTAGTGTATTAATAAGTTGTGCAGATAGAACGAAGTATAGATTAAAGAAAAGTGAATTTGAATTAATTATAAAAAGAGATTATACAAATGCACTTTTATATAAATATGCATTTTCCATTGGAAATAAGGCTATAAAAAAATGTGCTTTTAAATTAGGGTTGGAAAAATTACCAATGACTGAAATATTAAGCGGACAGGATGAATTAAAAATAGAAAATTTACTTTATGAGGATATAGCACAAATTTGTTTCTTTATAATTATAAAATATGCACAATATGAAGATTTTATAGATGAATATAAGGATATTAACTTTCAGGCGCTAAAATCACCTTTAATTGAGACTAGAATTCAAGCGGCTGCAAATCTTCAAAGATTTAAAGACGAGTTTGATTCATTGGATAAAGAAACTATTAAGGACGCTATTAGCACAGAGATTGTTAGTGATGTACGAAGAGCATTAAATTCACTTTTGATTAAATCAAGTAGCAAAAAGAATAAAAAATATGTTCAAATAGATGAGAATATGCATATTGATGCTCATGTTAAAGATATATATTTAACCAGTGTAAATATTGCTGGAACAATCTACTTTGATATGAGTGAAATATACAATAAATTATTGGAAGAGGATATTGTATATTTAAAAAGAGATTTTGATAATGAATATGATAAAAATGCAATTGAAGTTATAACAACAGAAGGATTTGTAATGGGGTATGTTCCAAAAGACAATAATTTAATATTAAAGAATTTAATAGATAAAGGTAAATATCTTTATGGAAGAGTAGAAGAGATAAGTGAAGATTATAGTGTTATAAAAATTCAAATATATCTAAGTTATAAAGATGTAATTGAGGAAATAACAAATACTTTATCATTACTATCTGGGGAGAGAGAAGACTATTTGCAATAAAAATAGTACGGATTGAAGTTCAATAAAACATAAAAACCATGCATAAGAAAGAAGAGTTTCTTTACTTATGCATGGTTTTTATGTTAGCAAAATTGAATAAATTATTGCTAGAAATTTATAATCTATTTTTAGTTTATAGAATTTTCTTTCTTCCAAGCTAATAGTGCTTTTGATAGCTGATCAGGACAAGATGTTCCTTTATTTCTGCAATCTATTCCACCTAATCTTTTTATTATATCATCCACAGGCATACCTTTAACTAATTGACCAATGCCTAATAAGTTTCCAGCACATCCTCCAACGAATTCTACATTTTTAAGAATATTATTCTCAATTTCAAGATTTATTGTAGATGAACAAACACCAGTTGTTTTATATGAAAACATTCCACACACTCCTTAAGATAAAATATAACTATATACATGAAAAGTAAGCAGGTATAAAGAATTTTCCAAAATTACTTACTTTGAAAATGTAATTAGTTAAGCTCATTTTATTATACAAGAAATTTGTCAATAAATAAAGATAATGAAGTTAATAAGTTGTACCAATAATATATATTCAGAATATATTATAGATAGTAGAATGATTATCTTAAAAGGGGGGAATGGAGTGAGTTATATTGTTTTATGCAATACTGGTTCAGATAGTTTGAATAAAATAAACACTGAGAATCTAAATACTCAAAATATAGTTTTATCTATTGGTGAAGGTCCATTTGGCCCTCATGGATTATCATTATATAAAAATAAGCTATTAGTTGCAAATAACTATAATAATAGCATATCGTTGATAGATTTTAATAGTTTTAAAGAAGAAGGCAATATATATGTAGGAGCGCATCCAAATGATATAGTGGCTTATAATGATATTGCTTATGTTTCGTGCGGAGAATCTGACTCTTTAATAATATACGATTTGCTAAATGATAGGATTAATTTCGAAATACCAACAGGAAGATTTCCTCATAATATCACATTATTAAAAGATAGAAATTTAGTTTTTATAAGTAATATGGGAGATGACAGTATATCTATAATTGACTATATAAATAATAAGGAGATAAAACGAATTAAAGTAGAAAATACTCCTGCAAAGATAAGCGTATCACAAAATAAAAAATATTTATACGTATGTATGAGTTATCTTGGGCGTGATAAAAATGGTAGTGTTGGAATAATAGATTTAAATACTCTTGAATTAATAAATAAAATTCAAGTTGGACACTCGCCAGTAGATTTATTTGAAGAAGACAGCTTCCTATATGTTTCTAATTTATGTGATGGTTCTATAAGTATTGTAAATTTAAATGAACTTAAAGAAGAGGAAAAAATTGATGTTGGCGGAATGCCTAGAGGAATAGTGAAATCTAGAGATAACATATTTGTTGGAGATTTTTTGAATGGAGTACTGAATATAATAGATATGAAAAATAGGAGAATAAAAACCATACCAATAGGAAATGAACCCAATGGTATGACTTTAACTTAGACATATGAAAGAAAATAACAAGTCCAAAATACCATGATTATTTTTTATCAGGCAAGGAAGTAGAATGGCCTCATAGCCTGCTATTAGGGCATTCCGCTGATAAAAAGAGAACCCAAATCTATGATTTGGTGTGAATCGCTTACTCAGTGAGCGCATGCGAGTCAAACTTCCAATTGTGGAAAATAGGCGTGGCCGATGGAAATATTATTTTTTTGATTATGTCTTAAATCGATAAAAGTAACTTTAATTAATTAATAAACTTATTATATTGGTATAAATTTCGGAAGGATTTTCTTTCCATTTAGCACAAATTGAAGTAGCTTGATTTTTGGATGGAACTGATAATTTTAATTCCATTAATAACGAGTCGTTTTCTACAGCTTTAAGGTTAACAATAAAACTATCGTTTGCACCTAATGTGTAATCAGAATGTATAGTTAATTCCTTTTTTATAGACTCTATTTTTTCTTTTATATAGTCATTAATAGTAGACATTTTTGAAGGGGATATTCTATCTTTAAATAAAGAGAGAACATTATCTCCTTTTTCTGTTAATATCAATAATTTTTTATCATTTACATCATGATATTCAACGAATTTAGATTCCTCAAGCTCTGATAAATATTGCTGGAATGTAAAATAATTAATAAAGTTATTTTCAAGAATTATTTCAGTAAGCTGAGTATTTGATATAGGATTTTTTATTGATTTTAAAACATATAACATTAATAACTTATTTTCTGCTAATTCTGATGAACTTTCGTACATAATTACCTCCATAATTGATGAAAATCTCCTTTTATTATAACACAAATTTTTTTTTAGTGAATAGGAGTATATCATAATTTATAAGTTTAAGTTTACTTAATAGCATAAAAAAATATGTAATGCATATAGTTTAAATATAAAATATAAAGTTAAAAGGAGCATGGAAAGTGACGTGGAAGAAAAAGAGAATCGGTATTGACATATTTTTGATTATCTTTTTAGTATTTATATCTATAGGGATTAGCAAAGCGATACAGGCAATGGGTAATATTCAGGAAGAAGATCCTATATATTGTGTTGATACTAATGAAAAAGTTATTAGTTTAACATTTGATATAAATTGGGCAGAAAAAGATAATTTGAATGTAATATTAGACATATTGGACAAATATAATGTAAAAGGAACATTCTTCATAATGGGGGGATGGGTAAATTACAGCGAGGACAATGTGGAGAAGCTTAAGGCAATAAAGGAGAGGGGGCATGAAATAGGTAATCATAGCTACAAACATCCTATGTTCACTAAAATAGGAGCAGATAGAATGAAAGAGGAGATAGAAAAGACTAATGATACAATTGAAAAATATACAGGTGAAAGACCTAAGCTATTTAGGTTTCCAAGTGGAGATTATAATAAAGAGGCTTTTTCAAAAGTAAGAAACCTAGGATATGTACCAATTCAATGGAGTGTTGATTCTGTAGATTGGAAAGAGATATCTGAAGAAACTGAATATAACAGAGTTATGAAAAACGTTAAACCAGGATCTATACTTCTTTTTCATAATAATGCAAAGTATACTCCAAATAATTTAGATAGAATTATTAAAGAACTAAAGGATAAAGGATATGAGTTTAAATCAGTAGGTCAAATGATATATTCAGATAACTATAGCGTAGACAATCAAGGGATTCAACATAAAGTGAAACTTGATTCAGCTGGGGCTGAATCTTAGACGAACTTATCCAGGGACTAGTGCCACTTACTACTATCTTTAAAATTGTGATTTACTAAGGGCAGTTAGTCATCGGATAAAAATAATTAATATTTATTGAAAATAAACTAGTTTTTGTATTATAATGGTAATATATGCTAGTGGGAGCATATATTACACAAAATAAAATAATTTCCGATGGAGAGAGGGATTACAATGGATAATTTGATGTTAAATAACAAAATTTACCTTGAAGGCAAGGTAACATCTGGATTAGAGTTTAGTCATGAAATGTATGGGGAGGGTTTCTACACTTTTGATTTAGATGTAATGAGATTAAGTGATTCAGTAGATAAATTAAATATTACTGTTTCAGAAAGATTACTAAGTGACATAAAGCTTGATGAGGGTGTGGAAATAATTGTTGAAGGTCAACTTAGATCTTATAACAAGTTTATTGATGGATCTAACAAGCTAATACTTACTGTTTTTGCAAGAAACATTGAACCATGTCTAGAAAGAAGTAAAAATCCCAATGAAATATTTTTAGATGGATACATTTGTAAGGAGCCTATTTATAGAACTACACCATTTGGACGTGAGATTGCAGATGTATTACTTGCCGTAAATAGAGCATACAATAAATCAGATTATATTCCAACTATTGCCTGGGGAAGGAACTCAAGATTCTGTCAAACTTTAAATGTTGGAGATAATATTAAGGTATGGGGAAGACTTCAAAGCAGAGAATATCAAAAAAAGGTATCTGATAGTGAAGTTGTGAAAAAGATTGCATATGAGGTATCAATCTCAAAAATGGAAAGAGCTAATAAGGAAGAGAGCACTGGAGAAGAGGGCGCAGTATAGAATTATTTATTTAATTAAAATAAATATTCTAAATTCGAAAAAGCTATAAGCATTATGTAACATAAATATAGTATTTTTTTTGGTAAATAAAAAGGTTTCAATTAATATAGATTTATTGAAACCTTTTATTTAATTATGAGAAATAACCAGTATATTAACTTTATACATCTGATAGGTACTTTCTCAATAATATATTATGTAATTTTGAATTTCTAATAAAAAATAATTACTTTCTTAAGTCATCTAATATTTGAGTTTTATCTTTTGTCTTGTCATCTACTGCCTTGATTATCTTAGCAGGAGAACCAGCTACAACAACGTTGTCTGGAACATCTTCTGTAACAACAGAACCAGCAGCTACAACGCTACCTGCACCTATCTTAACGCCTTCAAGGATTACAGAATTAGCACCAATTAAGGCATTATCGCCAATCATACATGGTTCTTTGCTTGGTGGTTCTAATACTCCAGCAACAACAGCACCAGCACCTAGATGAACATTCTTACCTAATTGCCCACGAGCACCAACTACAGCATTCATGTCAACCATAGTTCCATCTCCGATTTCAGCACCAATGTTTATTACTGCACCCATCATTATTACTGCATTTTTACCAATAGTAACCTTATCTCTGATGATAGCACCTGGCTCAATTCTAGCGTCAACTTCAAGTAAATCTAGCATTGGAATAGCAGAATTTCTTCTATCATTTTCTATTCTAAAGTGTTTTATAAGATGTTTATTATCTAAAACTATTTTAGTTATAGAATCAGATTCTCCCATTAGTATATAAAATCCGTTAGAACCGTACCACTCTACATCATTCATTTCAGCATTGCTTAAATCTCCATTAACATAGACTTTTACTGGAGTAGATTTTTTTGATTCCTTAATAAATCTAGCAATTTCATAAGGATCCGTTAAATTATATGACATTATATCACCCTTTCCATTATTTTCGCAATCATCCTTATTATAATAAAGATTGAACGCAATTAAAAGGGGAATAAGTAAAAAAACACAAATAGTTTGAATCAATTTTATTAATGAGGTAAAATAAGTTTATATTGCAAAACGGGGGCGCATAAATTATGAATAAACAAGTAGAGAAAATACAAATCTCGGGAATAAGAAGATTTGCCGAGAAAGTTAAGAAAGTTGAAGGAGCAATATCACTAACCATCGGACAGCCAGATTTTCCTGTGCCAATAGATATATCTGAGGCTATGATTCAGGCTATAAGAGATAATAAAACAGTTTATACATCAAATGCAGGTGTTGACGAACTTAGAGAAGAAATTTGTAATTACTTAAGAACATTTGATATTGAATATAATAAAGATGAAATATGCATAACAGTTGGTGGAAGTGAAGGATTATATTCAGTATTATTTGCTGTTATGAATTCAGGAGATAAAGTATTAATACCTGGACCTGCTTATCCAGCTTATGAAAATATTTCTATAATGATAGGGGCAGATGTAGTAACATATCCTTTAAATGAAGATTTTACATTAAATTTAGATAAAATTAGAGAAAAATTAGAGAATGAAAACATTAAAGTATTAATGTTGTCATTTCCATCAAATCCTACAGGTGCAATTTTATCTAAGGAGCAAAGAAACGAACTTGTTGAATTAATAAAAAATAAAAATATTATAGTAATAACAGATGAAATGTATTCGTCTATAATTTTTGATGATTATTATTCAGTAGCACAGGCAAAGGAAATAAAAGATAAAGTCATATATGTAAGTGGTTTTTCTAAAATATTTTCTATGACAGGGCTTAGAATAGGTTATGTTGCATGCTGTGAACAGTACATGAAAGAAATAATGAAAGTACATCAATATGGTGTTTCGTGTGCACCTTCTATTGCACAATATGGAGTTCTTGAAGGGCTAAAAAAATCTTTAAATGATGTAGAAAATATGAGAAAGACCTTTGAAAGAAGAAAAGACTACTGTTTGAATAGATTAAGGGATCTTAATTTGGAAGTTGCAGAACCTAAGGGAGCATTTTATATATTTCCTTCAATTAAAAAGTTCAATATGTCTTCTGAAGAGTTCTGTGAAAAGTTATTAAATGAAGGAAAGCTTGCTTGCGTACCAGGTACAGCCTTTGGTGATTTAGGGGAAGGATATATGAGAATTTCATATTGCTATAGTGATGAAATTTTAAAAGAGGCATTTGATAGATTTGAAAGATTTTTAAAACTAAATTTTCCAAATTTCTAATTAAAGAATTTTAAAAATAATGAAGGGGTAAATTTTATTAACTTTTCATTTTTATAAAGTCTTTATATAAATAAAAATATATAGGGGGCGGCACAATGGGTGAATTTAAAAATGTAACAGCAGTTAAAAAAGCTAATGTGTATTTTGATGGAAAGGTAACTAGCAGAACTATAATATTTGAAGATGGTGAAAGAAAAACTTTGGGGATAATGTTACCTGGGGATTACGAATTTGGAACTGGAGATAAAGAGGTAATGGAGATCCTAGGAGGGGCAATGGATGTAAAATTACCAGGTTCAGATAAATTTGATACATACAAAGAAGGAGATACTTTTATAGTACCTGCAAACTCTAAATTCAATCTAATAGTAAAAGAAGTGGCAGATTACTGTTGCTCTTATATTAAAGAATAGTTAAGGTATTAAAAAGACTTATAAAGATATAGATATGAAAGCATCTGTTTTTACAGGTGCCTTTTTCTTCATGGTGTGCCGAGCATGGGCACTTGCTAAACAAAGAAAAACTCAATAACTATCCGAAATAGGCTTAAGTAAATTTAGCATGTAATTCATTATAACTACTTTTCACTGTGTTACGTTGACACAATATTTATTTTTTTGTTAGTATTATATCATCAAAACAGAAGATTAAATATTAAAATATGGTCAAAATATCGAAATGTCTTCAAGCAAGGATTATTATAAAAGGTGAATGTATGAAAAAGATAATGAATGAACAATTAATTTATGAAGTACTTTCAGTGGTAGAAGAAATTCCTGAAGGGAAGGTAGCTACATATGGACAAATTGCTATTCTTATTGGCAGAGACAAAAATGCACGGCTTGTTGGGAAGATTCTTAGTCAGGCAGAATTTTATGGGCAATATCCATGTCATCGTGTGGTAAATCATGCTGGAAGATTGGCTCCAGGGTGGGATGAACAACGATTTCTGCTATTAGAAGAAGGTGTATCCTTTAAAGATAGTAATCATGTTGATATGAAGAAAAATAAGTGGGAATATTAGGGTGGAGACGCAAGAACAATGAACAGAATTATTTAAATTAGGTTGATTCGCTTTAATAGAATATTTAATGATACAAGTAGATGGTAATATTATAAATGCTTATATCACTAAAAATAAGTAATATAAGCATTTATAATATGTTCCAATGGAATTTAGATGGTTATTATTCTTAGAATAATCCATCTAAATTCCTAGAAACAAGAATACAGTTATTTATTTTGGTTAGCAACTAATTTATTGAATTCCTATAACGTCACTCATGTCATATAATCCTGGATTAGTCACAGAAGCCATATATTCACATGCTTTTAGAGCGCCAACTGCGAAAACTTCCCTTGAAATTGCTTTATGAGTTAATTCTATTACCTCACCAGTTCCAGCAAAAATAACATCGTGGTCACCAATAATTCCGCCACCTCTAATTGCGTGGATTCCAATTTCATTTTCTTCTCTTTTGGAATTTCCTTCTCTTCCATAGATGTACTTTGTTGTATCTTCTATAGAGTCTTTTATGGAATCAGCAAGCATAATTGCAGTTCCACTTGGAGCATCCACCTTTTGATTATGATGCTTTTCAACTATTTCAATATCATAGTTTCCATAGAGTAGAGGAGTTACTTTCTTTAAAAGAGAATTAATTAAATTAATACCAAAAGACATGTTGCCTGATCTAAATAGCTTAAGAGTAGTACTCTTTTCATCTATTAAAGCTAAATCTTCTGGTGTAAAGCCAGTTGAACATATTACTAATGGTTTGTTAGTTTTTTCTGTTATTTCTAATAGACTATGAAGAGCATCAGCTCTTGAAAAATCTAATAAAACATCATATTGGATGTTTAATTTCTCAGTGCTTTCAAAGATAGGATATGGAGCATTACTTGGAAATTTATCAATTCCAGCAACAATCTCTAAGTTCTTAAATTTATCAGCGCACTCTGTAATCATCTTACCCATCTTACCTGAGCAACCATTTAATACTATTTTTATCATATTATCACCTTATATCAATTTATAATCTAGCAAAGCAGCTTTTAGTATTTCCTCATTGTTATTATCCATTTCACAAAGAGGAAGTCTTAAAGGACCAACATCGAGGCCCATAAGATTCATGGCTGTTTTAACTGGGATTGGATTCGTTTCTAAAAATAAAGTATTTGCTAAAGATAAAGTGTCTAATTGGATATCTAAAGCTTCCTTAAATTTATTAGCTAAACATTTTTCAGCTATTTCATGAACTTTACTTGGAATTATATTAGCTAAAACTGAAATTACGCCTATACCTCCAATAGACATTATAGATACAATTTGATCATCATTACCAGAATAAATATCTATAGAATCTCTGCAAAGCGCCTTCATTTGAAGTATTTGGCTGATATTTCCGCTAGCTTCTTTTATCGCAACAACATTGCTTAATTCAGCAAGCTTAGCTAAAGTTTTAGGTGCAATATTAACACCTGTCCTACTCGGTACGTTATAAAGTACAATAGGAGTATTAACCTCATCATTTATAGCTTTAAAATGTTTTATCAAACCATTTTGAGTAGTTTTATTGTAATATGGTGTAATAACAAGAAGTCCATCTACTCCAACGCTTTCAGCATATTTACTCATTGAAATAGCAGCAGCAGTATTGTTTGAACCGGTTCCTGCAATTACAGGAATTCTTTTGTTTATTACATCAACTGTAAATTTAATTGCATCTTTTTTCTCTTTTTCTGTCATCGTAGTAGCTTCACCTGTAGTACCACAAATTACAATGGCATCAGTACCTTCTTTAACGTGCCATTCTAATAAATTTTTAAGTGATTCGAAGTTTATTCCATTTTCATTAAATGGCGTAACTATAGCTACAGCTGAGCCTTGAAATATTGACATTCAGATTCCTCCAACTTAATTACTAAGAACTATTTATTATCTTTTATCATTATTTCAGCAATTTGAATAGCATTAAGTGCTGCACCTTTTCTTATGTTATCACCAACAACCCATAGGTTTAAACCATTATCCACACTAAAATCTCTTCTGATTCTTCCAACATAAACGTCGTCTTTTCCTGAAACTTCAAGAGCAGTTGGATATTTTAATTCGTCTACTTTATCATATACAGTTACACCTTGAGTGTTTCCAAATAATTCGAAAATATCTTTTATATCAAATTCAGAATTAAGTTCAACATTGATGCTTTCACTATGCCCATTAAGTACTGGAACTCTAGCTGTAGTAGCAGTTACTCTTAAATCTGGTTCATGAAGAATTTTTCTAGTTTCTTTAATCATCTTTTCTTCTTCTTTAGTGTAACCATCTTCTAAAAATACATCTATATGAGGTAAAACATTACCAGCAATAGGATAAGGGAACTTCTTAGGTGCAACACCCTTAACACCATCTTCTAAATCTCTTATACCTTGGACACCAGCTCCAGATACTGCTTGGTATGTTGAATAAACTATTCTCTTAATTCCATATTTGTCATGTAAAGCTTTCATTATAGGCATTGCTTGGATTGTTGAACAATTTGGATTTGCAATTATTCCTTTATGAAGTTTGATATCTTCTGGATTAACTTCTGGTACTACAAGTGGCACCTCAGGGTCCATTCTCCATGCACTGCTATTGTCAATTACTACTGCCCCATATTGCGCAAAAATAGGTGCAAATTCTGTACTAGCATCTCCGCCAGCTGAAAATAGTGCATAATCTATTTTTTTATCTTTTATATTCTTTTCACAAGTTTCTTCAACTACATAATCCTTTCCTCTAAATGACAGAGTACTTCCTTCAGATCGCTTTGATGCAAAAAGATATAAATTATTTACTGGAAAGTTTCTTTCTTCTAAGATTTCTAAAAATTTTCTACCTACATTTCCAGTAGCCCCAACTATTGCAATATTATACACAATAATCCCTCCTAAATTTATTTATTAATATTTTTATACATACAATTACTATAGTTAAATATTGAATAAATATCAAGTCAATGAGCAAAATAAGTTGAAAAAAACTATTCATAAAGAATTATTTATTCCATTAATTAGGGGAGTAATGAAATAATGTGTATATTTATGCATATATATGCAAGAAGTTGAAATAATTATTAGCAGCTATTATTTCATATAAATCTTATAAAATATTATAAATTAAATGTAATTTTTGTAAAAATATATTTTTATAGAATAGTAAAGTGATAGAAGGAAATAATATTGGATGAAAAGATAAACTTTACAATTTATTTTTATAGTGTAATTCAAGTAACTTAGAATTTTTTTATTTCTTTTATTCTTTTCATAAATAAAGAAATATCAATAAAAAACTAATTATTAAGATTGGTAGGGATAAAGAATGGGTAATAAATCTGTGAAAAAGACAATAAAAGCAAAACTTAAAGCAAATAAAGAGCTTACTGAAGCTGAAAAAATGAGAGAAAAAGTTAAATATGAAATTGCAGAAGAACTTGGTTTAATCGATAAAGTTAATAAAGAAGGATGGGGCGGACTATCTTCTGGAGAGACCGGAAGAATAGGCGGAATAATGGCTAAAAGAAAAAAAGTGCCAAAGTAAATGACAAGCTTCTATATTTTTACTAATTTGACTAAGTAAATAATTACGATATAATATACTAGATGAATTAGTAAATTTACGTTAAGGGCGTGATAAAGCAGATGGCTTATAAAGAGTTTGCCAATATATATGATGAATTAATATATGAAGATATTAATTATGATAAAGTTGCAGATAAGATTATAAATATATGTAGAGAAAATAATTTAAAGTTTGAAGATTATTTGGATTTAGCATGTGGAACTGGAAATGTTTCGATTAATGTAGCAAAATACTTTAAAACTGTTTATGCAGTAGATTTGTCAGATGATATGTTAAATGTAGCTTTTGATAAATTTAAAAAGAATAAAATTAAAGCAAAAGTAATTTGTCAAGATATGTGTGAGTTAAGTTTAAATAAAAGATTTGATCTTATAACTTCTGTTCTTGACTCAACTAATTATATAACTGAGGATGAAGATTTGCTTGATTATTTCTCAAGTGTATATGAACATTTAAAAGAAAATGGTATATTTATTTTTGATATAAATTCGTATTATAAACTTTCTACCGTTCTCGGAAATAATATATACACTTACAGTTCTGAAGAAATTTTTTATACATGGGAAAATTCATTTGAAGATGATGTATTAAATATGTTTTTAACATTCTTCGTAAAAACCGAAAATGAACTATATAAAAAATTTGAAGAAGAGCATTTTGAGAGAGCTTATAAAGAAAGCTATATAGAAGATATATTAAAAAAATGTAACTTTAGAATAATAAATAAATTTTCAGGATATTCTGATGAGGAAGTAAATGAAAATAGTGAAAGAATACTTTACATAGTAAGTAAATAAGACGTGAAATAGGAGATGAGATAAAAATGCAAGATAAAATAGTTAGAGCAACAGCTAAGGATGGAATGGTTAGAATAATAGCAGGGATTACTACTAATTTAGTAAATGAGGGCTGTAAAATACATGAATGTACGCCTGTAGCTTCAGCAGCTTTAGGAAGAATGTTAACTGCAGGTACACTTATAGGAACTACACTAAAAAGTGAAAAAGAAGTTGTAACTTTAAAAATAAATGGTAATGGGGAAATAAATGGAATAACAGTAACTGCACATAGCGATGCATCTGTTAAAGGGTTTATTGGAAATCCATATGTTGATAGGCCTCTTAATGAAAAAGGAAAATTAGATGTTGGAGGAGCTATTGGAACAGATGGTATTTTATATGTAATAAAGGATTTAGGGCTTAGAGATCCATATGTTGGACAAGTGCCTATACAAACTGGAGAAATAGCAGAAGATTTTGCATATTATTTCACAGCATCTGAGCAAACACCATCAGCGGTATCACTTGGTGTATTGGTTGATAGAGATTTATCTATAAAGGCGGCAGGTGGATTTATAGTGCAAATGATGCCTGGTGCAGATGAACTTCTTGCAGATGTTATAACATATAGATTAGAAGAAATTCCACCAATAACTACATTAATAAGTGAAGGAAAAACAATAGAAGAAATTTTGGAGTATATTTTTGATGGAATGGATTTAAAAGTATTAGATTCTTTAACTCCAGAATATAAATGTGATTGTTCTAGAGAAAGAGTTGAAAAAGCCTTAATATCTATTGGAAAGGAAACTCTTCAAGAGATATATGATGACAAAAAGAATGAGGAAATAGTATGCAACTTTTGCAATACTAAATATGAATTTACTAATGATGAAATAGGAGAATTATTAAATAATAGTAGATAAACATACTAAAATTATAGAATAAAAATAATAAAAAGATACAGAGAATAATTTGGAAGACTATGAAAAAGCAGATTATTCTCTTTTTTCGTGCATAAATATTATAACAGAATATTTTTTATTTTAATTAAGGAGTGTATGTTATGAAAAAAAAATTTGATATTATCCTTGGCATGATTATTATAGTATATATTGCAGTAATAAATATTATAAGCAGCTCTAAAATCTCATTTAGTATTCCTATTTTTATTTTAGGAGTTACTTTAATAATATATCATTTTATTAAGAGGAGAATAGAAAATAATAAGTTTATATATAGGTATTTTAAAGTTTTAAAAGTACTAATTTGCATAGGAGGTATATTTTTTTTAGGACTAGAAATTTTTATAATTAATTATCCTAAATATAATAAGGGGAATGCAGATTATATTATTGTTTTGGGAGCAGGACTTGATACTAACTCTAACCCAAGTTTAATCCTTCAAGGAAGATTGGATGCAGCTTTAGAATACATACAAGAAGGTGATTATAGATTCATTGTTTTATCAGGAGGACAAGGATCGGACGAGAAGCTGCCAGAATCACATGCAATGAAAAAATATTTATTAAATAGAGGAGTTGATGAGGAAAAAGTAATAATTGAAGATAATTCAAGGAATACAGATGAGAATCTTAAATTTTCAAAAGCAAAAATAGAAGAAAATAGTGGGAAATCTCTAGATAAACTTAATATTAAAATAGTAACAAGCGATTTTCATGCTCTTAGAAGCAGTATCTTAGCAAAGAGAAATGGATATGTAAATTATAGCAATTATTCTAGTCGCACTGTATGGTATTTAATTCCTATAACATATACAAGAGAAGCTTTTGCTATTGTTAAAAGTATAATATTTGATTAATATTAATATACAATTGAATTTTACTAGCTTGAAAGGATAGAGTAAACAATGAGGATAAATAAATTATTTAGTAACTATGGAATTTGTTCTCGAAAGGAAACAAATAGATTAATTGAAGAAAAGAGAATTATTATAAATGGAAGATATTGTATTGAAGGACAATGGGTAAATGATTCAGATGAAGTAATATTTGACGGTAAACCAATTTCTACGGTGGAAAAAGTATATATTGTCTTGAATAAACCAGTTGGAATTACTTGTACTGCAGAGAATAAAGTTAGTGATAATATAATTTCCTATATGAAATATCCACACTATATATTTCCAGTTGGCAGATTAGATAAAGACTCGCAAGGGCTTATTTTAATGACTAATGATGGTGAAGTTGCTAATAGGATTTTAGAAAGTGATAATATGCATGAAAAAGAATATTTAGTTCAAGTAAATAAAAACTTTGATGATGAATTTTTAAAGAGTATGTCTGATGGAGTTGAGATTACAGGGAATAAAAGTTCTGGTGTTAGAAGGATAAGTGATAAATTAGGTTTATATAAGAAAATAGAAGATAAAGAAGTTCTACTAGGGGAAGAAGATCCAGGTGACTCGTCCATAGTACAGTTAAAAGAATTGAAAAACATAGAACGCGAACAAAATAAATTTGTTAAAACAAGACCATGTCAAGTAGAAAGGGTAGATGATAATACATTTAAAATTATACTAACTCAGGGAATGAACAAACAAATCCGTAAGATGAGCGGAGCTTTAGGTTATAAGGTTATTAAACTTGAAAGAATTAGAATAATGAATATAAAGCTTAATGATCTGGAAATAGGAAAATGGAGGTACTTGGAAGAAAATGAAATGAAAATTCTTAAAAATGAGTTGTTTAGGTAAAACATATTTTAGTTAACATCAATTTTGGGTTAAGATTGATAAGTATATAAGTAAACTTTATTGAAAAGGATATATGCCTATGAGATAATTAAATTAAATATAGTAGAGTTATAGTTAAAATTATAAGTAAATTCTATAATATAGGAATATTTAGCCTTTTTATTATATAAAACACTATAGTTTTGAAGAAATATTTTAATTCACATGGAGAGATAGTATGAAAAAAGAATTGATAAAAGCAATTGAAGCAGCAGAAAGGTATAATTTATTTTTAAAGGTAGTGACATCAGTTAGAAGCTACGATTCATATAACAGCTTTTTTAACATTTACGATGAGCATGAAGAGGCATGCAGAAGAATAGTTGTACTTACTAAGACAAAGGAATTGGAAGAAGTTTATGATGAAGATCCAACGGAAGAAATAAAAGAATGCAAAATAGTTCAAGGTAATTTATGGATAAAGGATTATTCACTTTTGACGAATCTAGATAAAATAAATTTATCAAGTTTATATGTTATTAAGAATTTGGTTGAGGAACTATTATGAAAATAAAGAAACGTCTAACCATTTCAAATATATTCATGTTAATTATACCTGTAATTATCATATTTATTATTGCGGTTATAATGAATATTCCATTTTCAAAGGCCTATGAAAATAGATTTGAAGGTTATAGGGAGCATGATCAGTATGCTTATTTCATTCAACAAAGTTTAAAACCAGATATGAAAAATATAGAAAATAAAAATGATTTAGATAAATTTCCAGAGCAATTACAGAAATTTCTTGATCCTAAGGGATATCACCTAATAATAACATATGATGGGGAAATTGTATCATCAAATATTGAAGATAAGGATAAAGAAGCTATTTCAATGATAGGGGATGATGTACTTTTTAAATCTAATTCATTAGTTTTAGAGATGAACTCCATATCCTTAGTTAAAAATAGCTTTGTTAAGGATAATAAAGTAGTAAATATTATTGCAATAAATCCATCATATAAACCTGTAAGGATTGACATAAAAAATGAAATGTCAACTTTGGTAATAAGTTATATAATAATAGTTATTATAATTTCACTAATTGTTGTTACGATAACTAATGTTATACTATCAAGTAAGATTTATAAGAAATTAATTCGTCCTTTAGAACTTTTAAGCTATGGAGCTGAACAGATAAAAAACGGAAATCTGGACTTTGAAATGAATTATGAAAGTGATGATGAATTTGGACAAGTTTGTGGTGATTTTGATGAAATGAGATTAAGATTAAAACATTCGGTCGATATGCAGCTAAAATATGAAGAAGATAGAAAGCAACTAGTGGTAGGAATATCCCATGATTTAAGAACACCATTAACTGCAATTAAAGGTTATGTGGAAGGGTTACGTGATGGGGTAGCAAATACTCCTGAAAAACAAAAAAAGTATCTAGACACAATTTATACTAAGGCGTGTGATATGGATGTATTAGTTGATAGTCTGTTCCTTTTTTCTAAATTAGATACAGGCAGATTTCCATTTAAATTTGATGTAGTAAGCATTAAGGAATATATAGAGAGATTTTACAGGTGTGCTAAGAAAGAGTTTTATGGAAAAAACGTTGAAATTTCATTTGAAAGTAAATGTGAGAATTCAACATTAGTGAAACTCGATTATAATGAAATAAATAGAGTTCTTCTGAATATATTGGATAATAGTGTTAAATATAAGCAGAAGAATGAAGTTAAAATAAAAATTAAATTGTATGAAGATGAAGAATTTGTAATATTAGAAATTAGTGATAATGGTTCAGGAGTTACCGATGAAGATCTTTCCAAGTTATTTCTAAGTTTTTATAGAGGTGACGTTTCACGCACAAAGCCTAATGAAGGAAGTGGACTTGGATTAGCAATAGCAAAACATATAATAGAAGCGCATGATGGAGAGATTAAAGCTTTTAATAATGATGGACTTACAATAAGAATAACATTACCTAAAAGATAATTGTAAAACGGAGATATATTATAAGGTAGGGAGGATAGTCAATGAAAAAGATATTGATAATAGAAGATGATGAAAGTATAGCTGAACTAGAAAGAGATTATCTGGAGATAACTGGATTTAAAACAGAAATTGCTCAAGATGGATATAAAGGACTAGATCTTGCGCTAAATGAAGAATTTGATTTGATCCTTTTAGATGTTATGCTGCCGGGAAAGGACGGTTTTAAAGTTTGTCAGGAGATACGAGCTGTTAAAGAAATCCCCATTTTGATGGTGACTGCTAAAAAGGAAGATATCTATAAAATACAAGGGCTTGGCATAGGTGCTGATGACTATATTGTAAAGCCATTTAGTCCAAGCGAGCTTGTAGCAAGAGTAAATGCACATATTTCTAGGTATGAACGTCTCACAACTATTGAAAAAAATAGCGATAATGAAAAAAGTTCAATAATTATTGGGCGTATTAAAATTTTACTTAAAGCAAGAAGAGTTTATATAGGAGAAAATGAAGTTAAATTTGCGAATAAAGAATTTGAACTTTTAATGTTTTTAGCTTCAAACCCTAATATCGTATTTTCAAAAGATACATTGCTAGATAGGATATGGGGAGAAGAATCCTTAGGAGATAGCTCTACTGTAACTGTACATATTAATAGAATAAGGGAGAAAATTGAGTTAGATAGCAGCAATCCTGAGTATATTGAAACCGTGTGGGGAGCTGGATATAGATTTAACTTATAAGTTAATGATTATTGATATTGAATAAAAATATGTTTATTTTAATAATGGTTTGAATTTATACTATAAATTTTAAAAATCATGGGAAAATAAAACAATTATGAATGTTGGCTAGAGGTGCAAGTAACTTTTGTAAGGAAATGCAAAAGTTACTTGCACTTCTAGCTTTAATTTATAATATTAAATTTAACATGAATTTAACATTTGTTTATATTCTGTTTATATATGTGTAATAGAGATGTTACAATACTTTATTATAATTAGAAAATGAATTTAGAGTAGAAATAGTATTACTAAATGACAAATTGAGGAGGAAACAAGATTGAGAAGAATATTTATAAGTTTTTTAATTGGAACTTTAGTGGCTTCTAGTAGTATATCAATGATTAACATACCAAGTGCATATGCTGATACTACTGATAATAGTACAATTAACGAAGTGTCTGATAGCGGGACGATTAAAGTATCGTTAGAAAACATAAGAGATATCATAACTGAAAATAATTTAGATATTAAGATTAAGCAGAATAATTTAAAAATAGCGCAAGAGGAATATCATGATGCATTAGATGATTATGATAGTGCAAAGAGTGCATATGATGCTTATAGTGATAAGGAGAATATCGAGTCGAACTATGAATCGGCAAAAAATGCCTATGAAAATTGTACAGATGACACTCAAAAAGAAACTCTTAAAGTAGCTTATGATAATGCCAAAGCAGCTTATGATGCGAAAAATGCTTATGATAATGCTGATACAACTTTAACGACAAAGCGAGATGCTTTTAAAACAGCTAGGGATGATTATAACAAGGAAATTGAAGATCAAGTTTACGCAGCTCAACAGGCATACATAACTTATTTGTCTGATTTACCAAATGAAAAAATAAAAGAAGATACAGTGAATATTAATACTAAGAAAGAACAAATATATAAACTTCAATATGATAGTGGCTTTATATCTAAAAATAAATATACTGAATTATTACAAGGAAATACTTCAGTTGACGACTTGGACTCGTCAAAGAATACAGCAGATCTTGATAAACTTAAGCTATTCAACTTACTTGGAATAAGTTCTGGGAGTAAAGTTACATTTGAAAATGATATAGATAAAAATTTTGATGTTATATCTAAAATTAATTATGAAGATGATTTGAGCAAAATGCTTGAAAATAATATTGATATAAAACTTCAAAATGATGAGATTGATGATTTAGATGATGCTGAAGATGATTATGATAATAAAGACATTTATGATAATAAAGTTGAGGAAGCAAATAACAAATTAAAGTCGCTAATGAATAGTACTGAGACAAGCTTTAAAAAACAATATAATGATTTAATGACTTCTTACAATTCAATAAAAAGCAGTTATGATGTAATAAACCAGAAACAAAAAGAATATGAAATTGAGCAAACAAAATATGATTATGGATTTGTTTCAAAAAATGATGTAGATGCTGCGAAATTGACTTTAGATAATGATAACGCGGATTTTATAAATAAAAGAAATCAATGCTATCTATCTTATTTAAAGTACATTGAAATGAAAGAGGGTTACTAAAATTGAAGCTTTTATTTAATAAAAAAACTTTGGCTAATAAAGAAATTATAGAAACAACTGAAGCAGGCAAGAAAAAATTTTTTACTAAAAAGAAAGTTATAAGTTTAGTAGCTGTATTACTTGTTGTAGCAATAGGAGGCGGTATTTATAAGGTGAAATTTGCTAAGACAAAAACAACACAAAGCAGTGTTAAGTATACAACTCTTAAGAAAACCAATATTGCTACAACAATTAGTTCATCAGGCGCTATAAAGAGTGGAGATTCAACCAATATATATTCAAATTTAGAATATAATGTTGCATCAATTAATGTTTCAGTTGGAGATGTAGTAAAAAAAGGGGATGTACTTGCAACAATAGATACATCAACCCTTCAAGAACAACTTGCTGAGGCAGAACAAACTCTAAATGCAAATGAGCAAAAAAATCAGTTATCATTAACAAGTGCAAAACAAAAATATGACAATTTACAGTATTTACATGATAATAACTTACAAACTGATATAATAAATGCAGAAAAATCTGTTGATAGTGCAAAACTCGATATGGAAGATAAGAGTAAAGTTTATGAATATGATAAGGTCATGTTTCAAAATGGCGAAATCTCTCAGCAAGATTTAAATACAGCAAAAACCAATTATGAAAATTCCAAAGGAGTTTATGATAAATCAACAGTTGCATTAGAAGCAGCAAAAGTTAATTCTGATCAAGCATTATCTGAAGCAAAAACAGCTTATGAATCTGCTCAAGCAGCTGCTAATGATAAGAGTAGTAGGCTTGCATATGAAGACAAGAAGAAGAAATTGCAAGATGCTCAGGTTGTAGCTACTGTAGATGGAACTGTAACTAATGTAAATGCTGTAGTAGGTATACAAGCATCTGGAGCATTATTTGTAATTCAAGATCTAGGAAATTTAATTGTTAATGCAAGTGTTGATGAAACAGATGTCGCAAAAGTAAAGGTGGGACAAAAAGCTCAAATAACAACGGATGCATCAGGTTCTGATATTATTGATGCACAAGTTGTAAGTGTTGAACCAGTTTCTAGTACTGCAAGTGCAAGTACAAGTACAACTAGCACTAGCAATGGTAAAACTAGCACTAGTACTAGCTCTACCGGTAACACTACAAGCAGTGATGTATCTTTCACAGTTAAGGTACAGTTAACAGGTAAAAATGATAAGGTGAAAGTTGGTATGAATTCAGTAGTAAATATTATTACAGATGAAAAAAATGATATCTATTCAGTGCCATATGGAGCAGTAATTAATAATAATGGACAAAACGAGGTTTATGCAGCAGTTGAACAGGGTGGAAAATATATTGTCAAGGAAATTCCTGTAACTAAAGGTATAGAATCAAATGCAAATGTTGAAATTGATGGTTCTGATCTTTCAGACGGAATAATCATACTTAACGAACCAACAAATTATAAAGTTGGTGATACAGTACAAATAAGTTCTCGAAAAACAAAGTAGGGGGTGAGTGTCTTTGAGTAAAAATATAATAGAAATGAAAGACATTACAAAAAGCTTCTATATTGGGACTCCAAATCAATTAAATATTTTAAAAGGAATTGATATTAGTGTAAAAGAAGGAGAATTTGTAGCAATAGTTGGTTCATCTGGTTCTGGAAAAAGTACATTAATGAATATTATAGGAGCACTTGATAGAGCAACTTCTGGGAACTATATTTTAGATGGTACAAATATCAATGAAATATCTGATAATGGTTTATCTGAAGTAAGAAATAAACAAATAGGTTTTGTATTTCAGACATATAATCTAATTCCAAGAAGTTCAGCTTTGAAAAATGTTGAATTGCCAATGCTTTACTATGGAATGAGTAAAAAAGATAGAAGAATACGTGCAGAAGAACTTTTAGATCTTGTTGGAATGAAAGATAGAATGTCTCATCAACCCAATGAACTGTCAGGAGGACAAAAGCAGAGAGTGGCTATTGCTAGAGCATTAGCTAATGACCCAAGTATAATACTTGCAGATGAGCCCACAGGTGCACTCGATTCAACGACTGGAAGATTGGTTATGGATTTGTTTCATAAAGTTCATGAACAGGAAGGCAAAACTATTGTATTTATAACCCATAACAGCGAACTTGCAGAGGAAACAGAAAGAATTATAACTTTGAAGGATGGAAATATAATATCTGAAAAAAAGAATGATATGTACTACAGAAGATTTCCAGAAGAGGACAAAGTATGTTTATAAAAGAAAATATAATGCTTGCAGTTGCAGGGCTCAAATCCAATAAAATGAGAGCGTTACTTACAATGCTTGGAATAATAATAGGGATAGCGTCAGTAATTGGTGTTGTTTCAGTAGGAAATGCAATGACCTCTTCTTTAACAAGTTCAATGTCCTCAATGGGTGCAACTAATATTACAGTTAACGTGCAAGAAAAAAGTACTACAAGTACATTAAATTCGTTGAATTCCGATAATTCGAATTTAAAAAATTCAGGTTCGAAAAATTCTAATAGTTCAAATTCGAAAAACTCAAATGGTAATTCACCAAATAATAGTGGAGGCGCAAAGTCAGGCGGTGGCGCACCACAAGGTGGGGGTGGAGTGCCAGGTGCAGGTGCCATGAAAGCAGCAAGCGGAGGAGGAATGCCTCCAGGAGGTTCAGGAAGACAAGGAAAATCAAGTAGCACTGCAAAAGATATTGACCTTATGACAATGGAACAGATAAATGATTTACAGGAAAACTTTAGTGACGAAATAAGTTCTATAAGTGTATCTGAAAGTGGTAGCTCAGGTAAAGTTAAAAATGATTCAACGTATTCTAATGTAAGCACAGTAGGGACAAATGTTGGATATAAAGATGTTAAAAATTTGGAAATGGCCGAAGGTAGATATCTTTCACAAAATGATATTGATGGAGCAAAAGATGTTGCAGTAGTTTCAGATAAATTAGTATCCAAGATATTTGGAACAAATGTAGATCCCATAAATCAAGATATAAAAGTTTATACATCAAATGCAATTTACACATACACAATAGTTGGAGTATATAAATATAAGGCTTCGGGAGGAAATAGAACAACATCTGATGAAAATTTAACTACTGACCTATATATTCCTGTTACTGTAACAAAGAAGACAGCAACTAATAAAAATTACCAGACATTTCAAGTAAAGGCAAAAGATGAAGTGAATGTTCAATCATTTACTAATGAATTATCAGACTACTTATCTAAGCTTTATGCAAAAAATGCAAAGTTTGAAGCTCAAGCAAGCAATATGGAAAGTATGCTTGAATCAATGACATCAATGATGACTACAGTTGCAGTGGCTATATCTGCTATTGCAGGAATTTCGCTAGTGGTTGGTGGAATTGGAGTTATGAATATAATGCTAGTATCTGTTACAGAAAGAACAAGAGAAATAGGAACTAGAAAAGCACTTGGAGCTAAAAGCAGTCATATAAAGATGCAATTTATAGTTGAATCAATTATAATATGCTCGATTGGTGGTATTTTAGGAATATTACTTGGTTTAGGTGCAGGAGCAATTGGTTCAAAAGCCATGGGATATGCAACTACGGTATCGCCATTGGTTATTTTAATAAGTTTTTCATTTTCAATGTTTATTGGGGTATTCTTTGGATATTATCCGGCAAAGAAAGCAGCGGAACTAGATCCTATAGAAGCACTTAGATATGAATAGAATGGATTTTAGAATAAGCTAATGTTCTAAAAAAAATTTTTAATGCCATGGAGATATTCTGCATTATTACTCCATGGCATTATTATATTACTATTAAATAAATATTTCATAAATTCCGAAAGCGATTAATACAATTCCAGAAATAAAATTTGAATATCTAATCAAATATTTTGAAAAATTGATATTTCGATTAAAGTAGCCTATATATACAAATAAGATAGAAATAATAAAATTTAAAAATACACTTATACTAAGATTAACACCTGTTATACTTGCAGCAAAATTTGTACAAATATTATTTACAGATAGTGAGATGGAAAGAGCTAAACATTTTCTTAGATTTATATTATGAGAGTTATCTAAATTTAGAATATAAGAATCCTCCAAGAGGTTTTTATATTTAAAAGAACTTTCATAATAAAAGGAAGTATCGTAACCAAGACGTTTTTTTTCTAAGCGAATATTCTCAACTATAAAAGAAATACCAATATAACTTAAAAGAATAGCACCAAATATATTACTGACCTTAGGATCTATTAAGGGCAGAATTAATTTACCAATATACATAGAAACAAATGTACTAGCAGAAGTTACTATTGCAAGTAAAATACTATTTGATTTAGATAAATGTATTTTCTTAATTCCATAAGATAAAAAAACTGATAATGTTACTATATTTGTTGAAATAGCTAGTAAAAGAGGTGATATAAGAATCATATGGAACTCCTAAAAATTATTTTAGTATAATATATTCATTTTATTTAAAAAAAGATTGTAATATCATAAATTTATAAGATATTTAAGATATTTTTTGTATTTGATTGAAAAAAGAATGAGATATTTAAATATTAAAAGTCATGTTGTAAATTTCGCTTAATATTTTATAAACATAAAGGTTTGATATTAGGTGATGCGACAAACATATAAAGAAATGGATTTGTCATGAAAATTAAGTTGTGTTTAAGGTCTATATGTAAGAGATTATAAAGGTATAGGAAATTCGCCTATAGATGTGCTTAAGTAAGATCCATATATAAACGATAGAATTTGATAAATATTAATAATAGCTATTGATTATGTAAATATAATAACATAATCAATAGCTATCTTTGTTTAATTAGTTTGATTACTCCATTTTTTGAAATTAAAATAATTAACTAGTATGATAATAAAAAGCATAACAGCAAATACGTATAACGAATACTTTATACTAATTCCTAAAAATGTATAAAGCAAAATTATTGGTGTATCTGCAAAAAATATTGTTAAAGTATATTTAATAAAGCTAATTTCAGCTAATACAGAAAAAAAACAAATAATGTCGGTGGGAACAACTGGTGAAGATACCCCTAAAGCTAGAAGTTGCACATTATTTTTTTTAATCATGTTGTATATTTTGGGATATTTATTTACTATTTTATTCTGGTAACTCATTCCAAACGTAAGTCTTGCAAAGAAAAATAATAGAATTTCACTTAATAAATTCGCTGTTGCAGTTAAAATAAATGCTTCATATGGATTAAATAATATTCCGCCAATAATTATAAAAATTGTACAAGGAATTAGTGTGAAAATTCTTAGTGATGCAATTATGAAAAATAAAATTGCACTGAATTTTCCATATGTATTTAAAAAAAATATTATCTTATTAACTCCATCACTATATAATTGATATTTAAGAAAAACAAATAAGATAGATATCCAAAATATAATAACAATACCCTTGAATAGCTTACTCATTAAATTTACCACTCCTTTCATATTGAACTTAGAGACGTAGAAAAAAAGCTTATAATACTCATATTTCCACCTTACTATAAACCATTTTACCAATAAATTATAAGAAAATGTTAAAAAATTGGAAATCTTTCGTTTATTTTAAGAATTATTAATAACAATAAAGTAATAGAAGATATTTTAGACTTAGGGTATAATATAGTAAAAACATAACATACTAGGGGGCAGTTGTATGAGTAAATATTGGAATGATAAAGTTAGAGATATAGAGCCTTATGTGCCTGGGGAGCAGCCTAAGGATAGAAAGTACATAAAACTAAATACGAATGAGAATCCGTATCCACCATCAGATAAAGTTTTAGAAGCCATGAGGAACGCAGTTAATGGTGACTTGAAACTTTATCCAGATCCAACATGTAGTGAGTTAATAAGTGAAATAGCTAATTATTATAAGTTAGATGAGAATGAAATATTTATAGGAAATGGTTCGGATGAGATTTTGGCATTTTCGTTTATGACTTTCTTTTCAAAGAACAAAAAAATATTATTTCCAGATATAAGTTATACTTTCTATAAGGTTTATGCTGAACTTTTTGATTTAAATTATGAATTAGTAAAATTAGACGATAATTTTGATATACCATTGGAAGAGCTAAAAAAGACAAATGGTGGAGTAATAATACCAAATCCTAATGCTCCAACAGGAAAATATATAAATACAGAAAGCTTAAAAAGTTTAATTGAAGCTAATAAAGATAGAGTAGTAATTATTGATGAAGCTTATATAGATTTTGGTGGCCAGTCAATGGTTAAATATATACATGAATATGATAATCTTTTAGTAATTCAAACATTATCAAAATCACGTTCATTAGCAGGATTAAGAGTTGGATTTGCGCTAGGTCATAAAGATTTAATAGAGGGATTAAACAGAATTAAAAATAGTATAAATTCTTATACTATAGATAGAGTGGCTTTAGCTGGGGCTAAAGCAGCTATTCAAGATAATAAATATTTTGAGGAAATAACTAAGAAAATAGTAAAAACAAGAGAAAAAGTGGTCAAGGAATTAGAAAAATTAGATTTTAGAGTTTTAAAGTCAAAATCAAATTTTGTTTTTGCTAGTCATAACAGTGCTTCTGGGAAGTTTATTTATGAGAATTTGAAATGTCAAGGAATACTAGTAAGATATTTTGATAAAGAAAGAATAGATAATTTTTTGAGAATAACAATAGGAACCGATGAAGAAATGGATGTTTTAATTGGAAAATTAAGATTTATTTTGAGTAATAATTAAAAAGAATTATGATAAAAGTATAGCAAAGTTGGATGCAATGCGCTAAATAGGATTACTTTTGGAAATCCTATTTAGTGAATTGTATCTAATTTTACTTATTAGAGAATGTTATTAGTCATATAGAGTAAGAGTTAAG
This sequence comes from Clostridium sp. YIM B02569, assembly GCF_022320765.1. NCBI lineage: Bacteria > Bacillati > Bacillota > Clostridia > Eubacteriales > Clostridiaceae > Clostridium > Clostridium sp. YIM B02569. The sequence goes on from NZ_JAKJJX010000016.1 coordinate 36,438, forward strand.
GATATTGATATAATGAAATTTTTGTCTGAATTTATGATTAGGCATTTTTGGAATTAACAAAGAGATTTTAATTTTTGAAGGAAGGTTGATTTTATGGAATTATGTGTTAATAAAGAATACGTTTTAGATGTTGCAAAGGAGATATTAGAATTTGATAGTCCAACTGGCTTCTGCTTTGAGATAATTGATAAAATAAGAGATATAGTTAAAGAACTAGGATATAGTTTTGAAACTACCAATAAAGGTTGTGGAATAATAACTATAAAGGGTAAATCGGATGAAAAAATATTAGGATTATCTGCGCATGTAGATACGTTAGGAGCCATGGTTAGATCAATAACTTCAGATGGAAAAATAAAGTTTACCTTACTTGGAGGACCAATTGTTCCGACTTTAGACAGCGAATATTGTACAATACGAACAAGGGAAGGAAAGAAATATACAGGAACATTCTTAAGCACAAGTCCTGCAGCCCATGTTTTTGAGGATAGCTCAAGTAAAACAAGAGATCCAAAAAATATGGAAATAAGAATTGATGAAGAGGTTCATTCAAAAAGTGATGTTCAAAAGTTGGGTATTTGTGTAGGAGATTTTATATTTATTGATCCTAAAACAACAATTACTGAGAGTGGGTTTATAAAGTCAAGATTTATTGATGATAAAGGCAGTGTTTCTTGTTTAATGGGTTTATTGGAATTATTTAATAGAGAAAAAATAGTTCCTAAATATACTACAAAAATATTAATTTCAACTTATGAAGAAGTTGGACATGGAGCATCATATATACCAAGCGATATAGTTGAGATGATAGCAGTAGATATGGGATGTATTGGCGATGATTTAACTTGCAGTGAATATGATGTATCAATATGCGCCAAAGATTCAGGAGGACCATATGATTATAATTTAGTAACAAAGCTAATTAATCTTGCAAAGGATAATGAGCTTAAATATGCTGTAGATATTTATCCAATGTACGGCTCAGACGTAGGGGCTGCTTTAAGAGGTGGAAATGATATACGTGGAGCGTTGATAGGACCAGGCGTCCACGCATCTCATGGCATGGAAAGGACTCATTATAGTGCTTTTGAAAATACTATTAAATTATTATATTTTTACTTAACTAATTAAAAAATAATCATAATCTATTAGTAGGATTGCAAAATTAAATGTATGTTATATAAAGCAGCTTTTGAGATAAAAGATAAGTGATATAGATACATTTAAGAAACGATTTTAGTAACTTTTGCATAATGCTATTACGCAAAAGGAGGGGATGGAGTATGGATATAGAAAATTTAAAAATGCAAGCGAGTTTTTTTAAAAGAAAATAAAAGAATTTAATGAGATATTAAGTGGAATTAGTTCATTTAGATATATTTATACAGCATGCGAAAAAGATAAGATTAGTGATGAAGGTTTAGTTGAATTCGATACGTTTGAGGAATTGTTTAGATCATTATAGCAAATTCTAAAGCGATGTAAAGTTTATGTATTTTATTAATTTGGAGGTATATTATGAAAGCATTTATATTTGATATGGATGGAGTAATTATTGATAGTGAACCAATTCATTTTGAGGTGGATATGCAAACAATAAGAGAATTAGGTTGTGATATTTCAGAAAAAGAATTGGAAAAATACGTAGGATCAACAAATGAATATATGTATACGGATATAAAGAAAAATTACAATATAAAAAAATCACTGGAAGAAATAATAGACTATAAAGTAGAATTGACTAAAATGAAGATTATTGAATCTCATTTAGAGCCAATAGATGGAATCAAAGAATTGTTAATAGGATTAAAGAATAGAAATATTCCTGCTGCAATAGCATCATCATCACCTAAAGATTTAATTGATATAGTTGTATCAAAGTTTAAATTACAAGAATACTTTAAATATATTATAAGCGGAGAAGAAGTTGAAAGAGGAAAACCATCACCAGATATTTATATTGAAACATCAAAAAAATTGGGAATATCACCAAAAGAATGTGTCGTTATTGAAGATTCTAGGAATGGAGTATTTGCTGCAAAAGATGCTAAAATGAATTGTATAGGATTTAAAAATATTAACTCTGGAAATCAAGATTTATCTAAAGCAGATATGATTGTTAACTCAATTCGAGATATAGATTTAAGTAATATTCTAGAAAATCATATAATTTAAAAGTATATAGAATAAGTGAGAAAAAAGCAGATACTATTAAATTTCCTAAATTGATTTTTTTAAAATTATTTGAGATTATACGTCTAAAATGGTATAATTTATATGAAAAAAATCAAGGGAGACGATTAGATGCGACGCAATAGAGTAAAAAAAATAGCAATATTAGCAGTATTTTTATGTATTAATAGTATTCCAGTAATAACTTATGCAAAAGACGCAAGGATTAATGGGGAAGTTGTAGAAAAGAGTGGTGTTGAAATTAATGACAACTGGCTTACAGAAGAAGTGGCCAAGCAGTTAAGTAAAAAAGTGGACAACTTAACAGAAGCAGATTTTTTGAATATCAAAAAAATTGATTTAAGCCATAAGAGAGTTGGTAATAATATACCAGAAGAAATAAAGATGTTAAAGAATCTAGAGTATCTAAACTTAAATTCGTGCTATATATATGAAGATATTCCTGATTATTTAGGGGATTTACCTAGATTAACTTATTTAGATTTAGGAAATAATCAATTAAAGAGATTACCTAAAAATATAACTCAAAAGATAGTAAATGGTACTTATACTTATTGCGATGTTGAAGGAAATAAGTTTAGGTTAGATAAGGGATGGTATTTTTTAAAGGGTAAATGGTGCTATCTGGATAGAAATGGAAATAGACTTAAAGGAACTGAAACTATCGATGGTAAGGAATATCAGTTCAATGACGATGGTAATGTAAAAGATGGTTGGGAAAGCGATAAGGATAAGAATTGGTACTATTATGACAGAATGAACGGTGTAATAAAGAATGACTGGAAACAGATATCTGGAATTTGGTACTATTTTGATAAAGATGGAAAAATGGAAAAAGGATTGCAAACAATAAAAGGCATTAAATATTTCTTCAATGATAATGGCTCAATGGCGATTGGATGGATAAAGATAGACAATAGCTATTATTATTTTTCAGGATCAGGAGCAATGCAATATGGATGGTTAACTTTAAATGATAAGATATACTATCTGGATGGGACGTCAGGTATAATGGCATCAGGGGATACGGTTATAAACGGTAAAAAATATAGATTTTCCAGTGATGGTTCATTAATTAAGAATGTGTGGCTAGATAATTATACATACGTTAATCCTAGAGGTGAAACAGTGAATACTTCCTCTAATTATTCGCATTCAAGTACAAATTATCAATTGTTTAAATATATGACTAATGTGAATAATCAATTAAGCGTAGATAGTACTGCTGTTGCATTGCATGACGGAATTACTAGTAATAACTGCGTATACTTTACATCTGAAGCGTTAAGAAGAATAGGTGTTAATATACCAACTTCAACAGCAAATACATATCAGTTAGAGAACATATTAAAGAATATGGGATTTGTCTATAGTTATGATTTCTCTCAGATTAAACCAGGAGATATTGTATTTACAAATAATTATACTCATGTTTATATTTTTATGGGTTGGGATAAAGATGGATATGCTTATATTGTAGATAACCAAGGGACAAGCTTTGGAAATTCGGTATTACATAAAAGGCTTATTCTTCAAGATACTGCGACAACAGATAGAGCTACTCATTTCTTCTACTATCCATATTAATTCTGTTGTTAATATGAATAGAAAATATATGTGAATTTTTCTTGGATTTTTATAAATGCTAGATAAATTTATAGCTATAAGTTAAAGTATATATCTAAATAAAATAGTAGCATAACATATTTAATTATTTCATTTAGCTTATGCTATAGCGAGGGTCCTTATAATTAATAACTTTTTATTAATTATAAGGACCTTTTTGTTGTGAAAAATTGTAAATAAATTTTATTCATATATATTGAGCAATTATAGTATAAATAAAAATATGAATATAATGTATGGTTGCAATGGAAGGAGAAAAGTTTGATGAAAGTTCAAGTTGATATATTTTCAGGTTTTTTAGGTGCTGGAAAGACAATGTTAATCAAAAAGTTATTGTCAGAAAAGGTTTATGATAGCAATACGGTTATTATAGAAAATGAGTTCGGAGAAGTTGGAATAGACGGAGACATATTAAAAGAAAGTAATATTGAAATTAAGGAAATAAATTCTGGATGCATTTGTTGTCAGGTATCTGGAAACTTTGGAGAAGCTGTTTTAGAAGTTATAAGTAAATATAATCCGAACAATATAATAATCGAACCCTCAGGAGTAGCAAAATTAAGTGAGATATTAAATATTCTCCAAGAAAAGAAGTTTCAGCATGAGCTCGAAATTAGAAATATTTTTACTTTAATTGATATTAGAAATTATGATATGTATTTGAAAAATTTTAAGGAATTCTATGAGAATCAAATAAAAAGAGCAAAAACTATAGTTTTAAGCAGAAGTCAACTTGTAGATAATAAAAAAATTAATGCAACTATAGATTCTATAAGAAAGTTAAATTTGAAAGCTAAAATAATATATAAACCATGGGATTTATTAAAAGGAAGTGATTTTCTTAGTACAAATATAATAAATGAAAAAAGAAAAATTTTTGCTGCAAATTCTAGTATTAGCTCTAGCGCAAGTAAGCAGATGAGAAGAGAAGTAAATCATAGTGCAAATGAAATTTTTGAAAGCTATCCGATAGATCTTGAAGAAAATATAAGTATGCTTGAAATTCAAAAAAAATTCGAATTTATTTCAACTAATGATAAGTTCGGAAGAATAATAAGAGCTAAAGGTGTTTTTAAAGCAAACGACGGAGAATATTATCAATTTGATTATGTACCTAATGAATTTAAAAGTAGGAAAATTAGATGGTCAAATAAGAAAGTGGTTTCAATAATTGGCAGTGAGTTAAATAAAAAGGAATTAGAAAGGTTATTTATTAGGCAAATATAAAAATTATTGATTATTAAAACTTTGTAGAGAGGTGGTGGAATTATGAAAATACATATTGAGATTGTGACAGGTTTTTTAGGAGCTGGAAAAACGTCATTTATAAATTCACTTTTAAAAGAAAGTTTAGTTGATGGAGAAAAAGTACTGGTTTTTCAATTAGAGCAAGGAGAAAAAAATATTGTACATTCTAGTAACATAAGTAATTTTGTAAGAATCCAGGATGCTTTAGATATTAAAGATTTAAAAGAAAAAATGATATACTCAATAAAAAAATATAAACCTAACAGAATAATAATTGAATATAATGGAACCTCTGATTTAAAAGAATTATTCGATATATTGAATGAAAGAATTTATAGAGAATGTAGTAAGATTACGACTATATTCTTTGTTGCAGATGGTAAGACATTAAAGCAATATATTGACAATATGGGAGGCTTTATAATACCTTTTATACAAAACGCCAATATGATTGTTATTAATAATATAGATTATTGCAAAAAAGAAATTTTAAATGAAGGTTTTAAAAAAGTTAAGAATATAAATCCTAAAGCATTTATTTTACGAGTTAGTAATAAGTATATTTTAAATTCTACACTTAGGGAAGCAAGGGTATTGGACAATGGGTGTTTAAAAAAGATAAAAATTAAAATGATAAACTACAAAAAAAGTACTAGCATAAAATATGAGGGAAATGAGGAAAATGTATGAATCTTTATAAAAAGAAGGTTAAAGCTTTCTTTATTATAAGTGTAGTAATACTATCAATATATATTTACAATAAATATCCAACCCTTATATATATTGAAGTTATAGGAGATTTTGCAAGTATATTTACAAGTATAATTCTTGAGGCAATGCCGTTTATCATAATAGGTTCCCTTATATCTGCTATAATTCAAACATGTATATCAGAAAGGATTATTGCTAAGATAATACCTAAAGCAAATATTTTAGGATATTTAGGAGCTGCTTTGATAGGTCTTATTTTTCCGGTTTGTGAGTGCGCAATTGTTCCTATAACAAGACGGCTTATAAAGAAAGGCGTACCTGTTGGGTTTGGAGTAACATTTATGCTTGCTGTACCTATAATTAATCCTGTTGTAATAATGTCTACTTACTATGCATTTTACGATAAAAAAATTATGGTGCTTCTTAGAATAGTTGGAGGATTTATAGCTGCAATTTTAATTGGGATGATAGTAAATTCGCTTGAAAAAGATAAGAAAGGTTTAGTAATAGATTTTATAGATAATGATAGCTATTGTAACTGCGGATGTAATTCATATGTGGAAAATCAAAACAAATTAAGAGCAATAATTGAACATACAAATAGAGAGTTCTTGGATATAATGGGATACTTGATACTTGGGACATTTATATCTAGCGTATTTCAAGTGGCAGTATCTCATGGAGAAATAAACTTTATTTCTAATAATAAGATTCTAGGAATAGTTGTAATGATGTTGCTTGGATTCTTTTTATCTCTTTGTTCAGAAGTGGATGCATTCGTAGGAAAAAGTTTTTTAACTAACTATTCACTTAGTGGAGTTACAGCATTTTTAATTTTAGGTCCAATGCTTGATTTGAAAAATCTTATTATGATTATTGGAGCCTTTAAAAAAAGTTTTGTACTTAAATTAAGTATAAGTACAATAGTTGTTGTATTTGTAATCTCCTTTTTATTCATGATGTGCGGAATATAAAGATGCACTTTAAATGATAGCAATTTAAATATAAAAAGGAGCTGAAAAATAAGTGAAAAGATTTAATTTTGATGAGTTTTTATGGTTTATTGTTCTTATATTGTTAGATTTCTCTATAATATATTTAATATCTACTGGAAGTATAGGTTTTTATATAGGTAGTAATATGATTAAATATTTTTATATTACTATAATAATGATAAGTATAATTACTGTTTTTCAAATAAAAAATATATTTACACCTAAAGGCAGCATGAATATTAAAATAAAATTGTTTCCAATAATACTAGCCTTAATAATAGGTTTCATATCTATTAATAAGCAGCAAACATTTAAACATTCAGAGCTGAATTTAGAGATTTTAGAAAACAAAACAAGTGTTATTGATAGAAAGTCATTATATGAACATGAATTTGAGTATAATTTTAATAAGAGCAACATAAGAAACAATGAAGAAACTATAAGAATTGACGAACATAATCCTACAATGCTTGATGATATACGGATTAATCCAGAAAAATATATAGGGAAAAAGTTAGAAATACATGGATTTGTATGTAAAGAAAATTACTTAAATAAAGATCAAATAATTATAGGAAGGATTATAATGACATGCTGTGCTGCTGATTCAAAAATCGTTGGAATAGTTGGAGATTATGATAAATCGTATCAACTAAAAGAAAATGATAAGATTAAAGTTATAGGGGAAGTAGGTAGCTCGGTGATTAAAGATGAAAGCAATGTAGAGCATAAAATACCATCTATAAAAATAGAAAAATTAGAGATAGAAAATTAAAGTTAAACGTATATTCATGGAAATCACTAATAAAAGTAATTTGTTAGGTAAAAAAGTATGAATATACGTTTAATATGATTTGGTTTAAATTTTAATACTGTAGTATTTTATATACAAAATTCACAAACTCTTATCATTATTTAGAAGGATCTGATAAAATAATTGTTACATAAGAAATTTTACCATTTGGTTCATTATTAGAAACTACATTGATCTTAAATGTATCAAATTTATTATTCCATTCAAGTCCAGCTGGAGATATTGTAGAATCCGAATCATCTGCGTTTATTCCTATTAATTTTAAGATGTTAGTTCCATCAGCTGGGAATTTCATTTCTGACTTAGGAATTATCTTAATTTCATTACATTTTGAATCTTTATATTTTATTTCAAAACTATAATCATCTTTTTCATAGGTAGCCTTATCATCTTCCTCGCTAATAGCTTTTCCTAAAAGTTTTTCAATTTCACTTTTGTCTTTATCTTTAAAATCAGTCAAAGAAGCAATTTGTTTAACTTCTACAGTGGGTTTGTTATTTTCGCCAACTATCTTAGAATTACTTTGAGGTGATTGTTCAGTTGTAGATGTTGTGGAAGACTGCTCCGTTGTATTTTCATTATTCAAATTTGCAGAATCTTTAGTTTTTCCACAAGATATTAATGCAGTTGAACTAACTGCTGCAATTAACAATAGACTAATGATTTTCTTTTTCATAAAAATTTTCCTCCAACATTATGTGTATATTTTAGTGAGTTTTTTTGATATAAGTCCTAAATAACATAGTTCATTGTTCTATAAATACCTGATAAGTTTATGATAAACATTTATTGAACTTCTTAGAACATATATACCGTTACATCACTACCGATTATAGCACCGATTAAGTTAGGTAATTGTTTACTTAAGAAAACTTTAATAAAATAATAAGTTATTATTAACTATTATCGTTAATAAAATTAATGGAAGAAAATCATAAATTAAAGTGAAGGCACATCAATAATTAAATAATTAACTAATTGTTATATAGAGAATAATTAGATTAGATATAAAAGAGTGTGCAGAGATTTAAGTTTATTATAAAAATGAAAGGATACTCATTTTAATCATTTGGGTGAAAAAATAAGTATCCCTAATACTAATTTGCTTAAGTTTTATTAAGTATTATAATAAAATTTTATTTGTTAAATTTGCTACTATAAGATTTATTTTTTTGCTCATATTGCTTTGAACTAGAGTTATAATTAGCATCTTCTAAAACTCCGCCAAAAACTTTCTTTTCTTTAAATTGTATATTAAATTCTCTCTCATATTTTTTTATTATATTAAGCTGTTGAACAGTTAAAATACATATAGAAGTACCATGAGCGTTTCCTCTAGCAGTTCTTCCAGATCTATGGAGATATTCATTTAATTTTAATGGCAAATCCAAATGGAAAACGTGAGTTATATCAGCAACATCAAGACCACGAGCTGTAACATCTGATGAGACTAGTATTTTTATTTTACCTGTTCTAAAGCTTTCAATTGCAAGTTTTCTATCTTCCTTAGAAATCTTTCCGGTCATAGCAAAACAATCTTTGCTATGATAATTAAGTTTGGCTGTTGTTAATTCAATATCCTCATTGTTATTAACAAAGATGATTGCTTTTTCTGGTTTCGCAGCCACAAGAACTTTTCTTAAGGTTTCAAACTTATCACGTCTTTCACATAAGATAAACATATGCTCAATATTAGGATTTATTAAAGGCTTATCTTCACTTTTTATTATTATTGGTTCCTTCATTAGAGACTTCGCAGTTTCTAATGTTTCAGGTTTTATAGATGCTGAAAATAGCATAAGCTGTCTATCCCTCATTGTTGATTTAACAATGTCTTTAGTAACATTAGATCTCTTCGGATCTAATAAATTATCTCCTTCATCAATTACTATTGTTTTTATAGTATAGGCAGTTATTTTTTTCTTTCGAATTAAATCTAGAATTCTACCTGTTGAACCAACAATTATATGAGGTTTTATTTCTTTAAGTTTTTTTATTTGATTATTTATATTAACGTCACCAATAATAGATAGTGAAGTTATAGGGAATGATGAGTTCTCAGCAAGAAGCTTAATTTGATCTTCTATTTGTTTAACAAGTTCATGTGTTGGAGCCAATATTAATCCTTGCATTTCTCTCTTTGATGTATCTATTTTATGAAAAAGAGGCAATAGATAAGCTAATGTTTTACCGCTTCCTGTAAAGGCTTCACCAATTATATCTTTGCCCTCAAGAGCAGGTAAAATAGAAGAGGATTGAATTGAAGTTGGTATATTAATTCCTTGTTTTTGTAGTCCTTCTATTATACTTGAATTTAAATTTAAATCACTAAATGAGTTAATCATTAATTTCTCCTTTTATAGTTGAATAATTTTTTTGATATATTGCTAATTAATTATATCCTTATTATGTGCATTTTTCTAGTTAAAGTTACATAATCCTACAGATATATTATCTGATATAGAATGATTATATATTTATGTAAAAAAACTACTCTCTAAAGCAAAATTTAGATTTAAAGTATAAATTGCATTAAAACAATGAAAAAATAAACAAACAAATAGTGTTTGAAAACTAGATAAGAATGGTATAATAAGAAAGATTTATATAATTTATAATTAATATAATTTAATAAAATAACTGAGGTGAAAATTTAATATATGAACAATAAATTCACTAAATTTAACATAAGTGATGAAATATTAAAGTCAATCGAGGGGCTTGGGTATAAAACTCCATCAAAGGTCCAAGAAAAAGTTATACCAGAAATACTTATGAATAAAGATATCATAGTTAAATCACAAACAGGAAGTGGAAAGACAGCAGCTTTTGGGATTCCTTTATGTGAGAAAGTAGATTGGAATGAAAATATTCCACAGATTTTAATATTGACACCGACTAGAGAACTTGCGGTTCAAGTAAGCGAAGATATAACTAATATAGGAAGGTTTAAAAGAATAAAAGCTGTTTCAGTTTTTGGTAAAGAGCCTATCTCTGAACAGGAGAGAAAATTGAGGCAAAAGACGCACGTAGTAGTTGGAACTCCAGGAAGAATTATAGATCACTTGGATAGAGGGACCCTTAATGTAGATAAAATTAGATATTTTGTTATAGATGAAGCTGATGAAATGCTTAATATGGGATTTATAGGGCAAGTTGAAGGAATAATTAGAAGACTTCCAAAGAAAAAAGTTACTATGTTGTTTTCAGCAACAATACCAGAGGAAATAAAAGTATTATGTGATAAACATATGAATAAGCCTATAGATATAAGTATTAAAAATCAAGAAATCACTAACGAAAATATAGACCATAGTTTATATTATATTGACTATGAAGAAAAAATAGAAAAACTAAATGATATTTTAATAATGGAGAAACCTGAGACAGCTGTCATATTCGCGAAAACTAAAGATAATGTAGACACAGTTTTTCAATGGTTAAAATCTAAAGGGTACTCTGTAAATAAAATACATGGAGGAATGCTTCAAAATGAAAGATTAAGCATTATGGATAGATTTAGAGCAGGTGATTTTAGAATACTTGTATCAACAGACTTAGCTTCAAGAGGAATTGATGTTAAAGGAATCACTCATGTAATAAATTACGATCTTCCGGTAGAGAAGGAAGCATATGTACATAGAATAGGGAGAACAGGAAGAGCTGGTGAGAAAGGAAAGGCAATAAGCTTCTGCGTTAAGGGAAAGGATAAGCTTTTGAACGAAATTGAAGAGTTTATTGGGTTTGAAATTCCTGTCTATAATTTACCTGATAAAAGGGTAATTGAAAAAGAAAGAGAAGAGAGTATTAAAACGCTTAAAAGTAGACCTAAAGTGAAAGAACAAAGATCAAAAGATATAAATAATAACATAACAAAAATTTATTTGAATGGAGGCAAAAAAAAGAAAATTCGCCCTGGAGACATAGTTGGTGCTATTTGTAAAATAGAGGGCATTAGATCTGAAGATATTGGAATAATAGATGTCCAGGATTCGGTATCCTATGTTGATATATTAAATGGAAAAGGAAAAAGAGTTATAGAAGAGTTAAAAAATATAACTATAAAAGGTAAAATTATTAAAGCTGAAAAAGCAAAAAAGTAAGTATGTTAATATAAAATTTTAAAGAATGTTAACATAAATAATATTAAGTGGTATTATAGATAGTGAATATGAAATCTTATTAAATATAGGAAATAAAAGTAAATTGATTACTAGTCTTTTGCATTATAAAATTATAAATGCCATATTACTTAAAGGAAGCTAAGCTTAAGATGTTAAAATTTTGGCAGAGAAAGAATATAGATGAGCATTTAAATTGATTTAGGTGTATTATATATATAGCTGAATATTTGATGACAAAAAACTAAAATATTAATAAATAATAATGTATTATAAAGAGGTGTTATAAAAACAATGATCTTAGATAGAAATGAAAAATGTTGGTGTGGCAGTGGGTTGAAATATAAAAAATGTCATTTAGAATTTGATGAAAGAATTGAAAGTTTTAAAAGAAAAGGCCATATAGTCCCACCAAGAGATATTATAAAAAGCCAAAAAGATATAGAAGGAATCAAAAGAAGCGCTAAGATTAATGATGGGGTTTTAGACTTAGTTGCAAGTAAAATTAAAGCAGGAATGAGCACTGCTGATATAGATAAATTAGTATATGACTATACTATAGAACATGGGGCGATTCCAGCACCATTGAATTTTGAAGGTTTCCCAAAGAGTGTATGTACATCAATAAATAATGAAGTGTGCCATGGAATCCCAGATGAAAATATTATAATCAAAGATGGAGATATTATAAATGTAGATGTTTCTACGATTTTAGATGGATATTATTCAGATGCATCTAGAATGTTTATGATTGGCAATGTTAGTGAAGAAGCTAAAAGATTAGTAGAAGTAGCTAGGGAATGTATGATAAAAGGAATTGAAGCTATAAAACCTTGGGGATTCTTAGGAGATATAGGTGCAGCGTGTCAGGAACATGCTCATAAAAATGGATATACAATAGTAAGAGCATTAGGTGGACATGGAATAGGTAATGAATTTCATGAAGATCCATTTGTTCCTCATATAGGGGAGAAAGGAACTGGAATGTTGCTTGTTCCTGGAATGATTCTTACCGTTGAACCAATGGTTAATCAAGGAACTTATGATGTTTTTGTTGATGAAGAAAATGAATGGACTATTTATACAGCCGATGATAAATTATCAGCGCAGTGGGAACATACAGTGTTGATAACTGAGACTGGAATAGAAATTTTAGCTAAGTAATATATAAGGTAGTTAAAAGTGGTTTTTAAATCAATTTTGACTACCTTGTTTAATGGAAGTATTAATCTAAGGAGTATTATTAAATGGATAATGTAGCTTTAAATTATTTGGAGAAATATTATGGATATAAGTCATTTAGAAAAGGGCAAGAAGACATAATAAGTAAAATAATAAATGGAGAAGATGTACTTGCTATAATGCCAACTGGAGGAGGAAAGTCAATTTGTTATCAGATACCAGCATTGATGCTAGAAGGAATAACAATAGTAATTTCTCCTCTAATATCCCTAATGAAAGATCAAGTAGATACGCTAAAAGATATGGGGATAAAAGGCGCTTTAATAAATAGTACATTGAGTGCTATAGAAGAAAAAGAAGTAATAAACAATCTGGAAAATAGTGAAATAAAGATTCTTTATATAGCTCCTGAAAGATTAGAATCTTTTGAGTTTTTGAGTGTTATTTCTAAATGTAATATTTCTCAAATAGCTATAGATGAAGCTCATTGTATTTCTCAATGGGGACATGATTTTAGGGGAAGTTATAGAAAAATATCAAATTTTATAAGTTTACTTCAAAAGAGACCTATAATAACAGCATTTACTGCAACTGCATCACAGGAAGTGAGAGAAGATATAATAAATCTTCTTAAATTGAATAATCCAAAAGTCTTTATAACAGGTTTTGATAGAGAAAACTTATCTATCAGCGTGATTAAAAGTGGTAACAAAAAGGAATATTTATATAAATATATAGAAAACAATAAAGAAGTTTCAGGCATTATATATGCTGCAACTAGGAAAGAAGTCAATAATTTATATGAATCTTTGCAAGCGAAAGGGTATAATGTGACTTGCTATCATGCGGGATTATCTGAAAATACTAGAAAAGAAAATCAAGAAAATTTTATATATGATAGAGCTGGTATTATGATAGCAACCAATGCTTTTGGAATGGGGATCGACAAACCTAATATAAGATATGTTGTACACTATAATATGCCAAGAAATATTGAAAGTTACTATCAAGAGATTGGAAGAGCAGGAAGAGATGGAGAAAAGAGCGAATGCGTATTATTATTTTCGCCTCAAGATGTTCAGGTCCAAAAGTATTTAATAGAAAACTCAATAGAAGATGTAGAGAGAAAGAACAATCAATATAGAAAGCTTCAACAAATGATGGATTTTGTATATAGCAATTATTGCTATAGAAAATACGTTTTGGAGTATTTTGGAGAAACATATAATGGGCAATGTGATAATTGCAGTAATTGTTTGAGTGAAGGAGAGTTTGTTGATAAGACAATAGAAGCGCAAAAAGTTCTTTCATGTATATACAGGATGAAAGTTAAATTTGGAATTGGAATGCTTGTAGATGTGCTTAGAGGATCTAAAAATAAAAAAGTTATTCAATTTCATTTTAACGAGCTTTCTACTTATGGATTGATGAAAGAATATTCAGCAGAAGATCTCAAAAACTTTATTAATACATTGATCTCTCATGGATATATTAATGTGGTTGAAGGTACATATCCAGTGTTGAGTTTAAATGATAGATCAAGAAGAGTATTAACATCTCAAGAAAAAGTTCAATTAAAAGAGTTTAGAGTAGAAAAGAAAGCTAGTGAAGATAATGAACTTTTTGAGATTCTTAGAAATTTAAGACAAGAACTGGCTAAGGAAAACAATGTTCCACCATATATAATATTCGGTGACGTTACACTAAAAGAAATGACTGCAAATTATCCGATATCAAAATATGAAATGCTTAAAGTTTCTGGAGTTGGAGAAGTTAAATATAATAAATACGGAAAAGTATTTGAAGATGTAATACGGAATTTTGTAGAAGAACATGAAATTGCGATACCTGATTATGATGAAGGCTTGCTAGACGAACAAAAGAGCATAAATAAAGATGAAGAATCTAGATTAGAAGTTAAAACAGACTTAGAATTATACGAGAGATTAGACAATGCAAGAAAAGAATTCGCCAAAAAAGAAAGAGCATTACCCCAAGCAATATTGACAATGAATACTCTAAAGGAAATAAGCGGAAGATACCCAAGTTCTTTAGATGAATTAAAAGATATAACAGGCATGGGACCCAAGAAAATAAGTTTGTATGGAGAAAAGATAATAAATGTAGTAAACGAATATTTGTCAGAAAATGATAGAAAAGTAGAATGGATTGAAAGAAAAAGAAGAAAGGTTATAATTGATGGAGAGACTAGGGAGAATGATCAAATCTCAATAGATATGCTTAAGCAGAACATAACTATACATGAAGTATCTCAAAAATTAGAGATCTCAATTTCAACTATCCTAGGATATGTAACAGATTATATAAAAGAGTTTGGAGAAAATGCATTTCATATAAATTTAGAAGAATTTTATAATAAAGAAGATGAAAAGCTAATAATAGATGAATGCCAAAAGCATGGATATGATAAGATAAATGTACTAAAAAAAGAACTACCTTCACATATAAAATATGAAAGCATAAGAGCTGTAATTTTAAAAAAGTACTATTTGTAGTCAACTAATAAAATCTATTAGGTTATTTTGGACCAAATTAATTACATGTAAGAATATTACTAATTTTTATTAAATATATTTAATAGTGGAATAGAAGATATAGTAAAGAGGTGTAATTAAATTGGATCCATACGAGGTTTTAGGCGTTGAAAAAACAGCTTCTGAAGAAGAAATAAAAAATAAATTCAAAGATATTTTAGAAGAATATACACAAAATCAAAATGAGACCACTAAACAAAAAGTTTTAGTTCTTAGTGCGGCATATGAGCTCATTATTAATGGTAATCTATATAAGGAAATTCGTGATTTAGTCGATAATAAAAACTTTTCTGAGGCTGAAGCAAAATTGAACTTAATAAATAATGCGAATTCAGCAGAATGGAATTATCTTCAAGGTTTTATATCTGTTCAAAAGGGATGGTTTGACAGTGGGCTTAATTACTTGAAAAAAGCTGTAGAATTAGATCCTAATAACCATGAATATTTGGACAGCTTAAACAAATTGCAGGCAAGAGTTATTGATTATATGAAAAAATATGCAAATAAAAATGTTAAACCTAATTCTAATAGTATGAATGCTTGCGGTGGAGATAATAATAGTAGTGGTAACGGGGGAATGTGCTAGTATATATGTTGTAATCAAATTTCAAGATTCTACTCTTAATTTAGCGTTTTGCTTACTAGAGTTTTAAATGTAAATTTATTTATTAAAACATATATATATCTATATTAGGATTTTAAATTTAACATATATAGATAAAGTTTATAATTTGTGTTGAAATTTTGAAATATTTATGTTATTCTAAATAAGCAGTTGGTACGTAAAGTGCTAATGTGGAGCTTAGAGTGTCCTTCGCCGGTCTCTAAGCTCCTTTTTGTTTTAGTAAAATATTCTGTAATTAAATTAGAAAGTAAATTTATGTTTTAATAATATAAATATGTGAATGATATCTTTTGTTAAATTAATAAAAAAAGTGTCAGAAATTACATTAATAAGAGAAAAAAAGTTCTATAAATATATTTTTCAACCAACAAAGTTAAAAATATATTTAATACATGATATAATAGTAAGTATCACTTTAGATTTTACGAAAGTATTTTTAATGAAATGTTAAATTAAGCCTAGAAATTAAAGTTTTACATTTGTTTAATAAAAAGTACCAAAACCTATATTTTTTTTTGTATATAATAATGACCGGAGAAGGGAGCGTATGTCATGCTCGAATGTGTTTTAATAGATTTAAATGTTGATAAGAACACAAGTATAAATGAACTTATTGAAAATCATATGCCTTTTATAATAAAAAGTATTTCAGATGTGACAGGTCGCTATGTATCTTGCGAAAATGATGAAGAACTTAGCGTTGGATTACTTGGTTTTAATGAGGCAATTGAAAGATATGATAATGAAAAGGGACATTTTTTATCTTTTGCAAAATTGGTAATTGGAAGTAGAATAAAGAATTACTTAAAAGGTGAAAATAAACATAATCATTCATCTTTGGACGAATTAGTGGACAAAGGTTTGGATTTTAGGGATGAATATTTTGAGCCTAAGGAAGATAATAGCATGTTGCTGGAAGAAATAACTGCCTTAAAGAATGAAATAAGTTCGTTTGGTTTTACTTTGGAAGATTTGGTGAATGAAGCTCCCAAACAACAAGCAACGAGAAAGAATGCAATTAATTTATCAGAAGAAATATCAAAGGATGAAGAATTTTTATCTTTTATGTATTTAAAGAAAAGATTACCAATCAAAAGGATTGTTTTAAAGTTTTCAGTTACAGAAAAGGTAATAAAAAGAAGCAAAAAATTTATAATTTCTGTTGTAATAATAATTGATAAAAATCTCAGTGCTTTAAAAAATTGGATCAGAAAGTAGGTGAAAAGAATGAATAGGGGAATAATAATGGAAATTAAAAAAAGTTATGCTATAGCTTTAAATGATAATGGCATAATGGAAAAGATTGCACCTAAGAAAGATATGAAAATAGGGCAAAAAATATTTTATTTTGAAGATGATCTCATTAAGGCTAGTAATAGTGGGACTTATAGGTATAATAACTTTATTAAGTCAATTGGAGCAATTGCAGCGTTGTTTTTAATAGTATTCACCTTCTTTCATACTATGAAATCTGATACAGCATATGCAGTTGTTAGTTTAGATATTAATCCTAGTATACAAATAGAAGCTGATAATAAATTGAAGATTATTAGAGTTGAAGGTGTAAACAATGATGGAAAGAATATAGATTTTACAGATGTTAAAGGTATATATCTTGATGAAGGAATACAAAAAATAAAGGAAAAACTTATAGAAAAAAAATATTTAGATACTAATAGGGAAGTATTGGTTGGATTTGCATTTATAAAAAATGAAGATAACAGTGCTTATGAGAAAGATATAAAGGATGTTATTCAATCTACCTTTAATACGGAAAAAGTTACTTATGTTAAAGGTGATAAGGAAGATGTTGATGAAGCTAAGACAAAAGGAATAAGCTTAGGAAGATATGAAGCATCTCTAGTGGTAGATGACAGTACAAAGAATAAAATAGATGTAGCACCAGTAAAAGAAATTACTGCAAGTATAAAAGATAAAGAAAATGTAACTCAGTGGGATGCAAAAGATGAAAAAAATAGTGATGTCGTTACTCCAGCTACTAATTCAAATTCAGATGCAAAACATGAAAAAACAACTGTAGATAAGCCTGTAATAAATGGAGCAGCTGATAATTCATTACCTAATGTGGATTCGGGGAAAGCTACAGATAACCCTAAAAAAGAACAAAAGGATGATGGTGTGTTAAATTTACAACCAGAGGTTCCTGCACAAAATGAGAATGATAACAAGGGAAATACACCAGTGACAAGTCCTACAAAGGATGACAATACTATTAATATAGGTCCAGATAACGGAACTATTGTAAATAATCCTACGTCAGGAAAAATTCAGGAAGATCCTAATAAGACTATACAAGTACCAAAAACTGACGAGAATACAGCTAATAAGACTGTTAAAAATTAATGAGTTATTTAAGAGTAGATTTATCTAGATGCATAGTATCAAAGATAGATCTACTTTTTATTTTTACATGTAATTTGGCTAAAAAATAAATTTATCAATAGGAAAATCGTATTAAAAAAGAGGACTAGAATAAAAAATTATAGTATACTTACTAGTAAGCATTATTAACAAGGATTTGGGGAGATTAAAAATGATAAAAGAGCTATTAAAAAATGATATACTAATATGTGATGGAGCAATGGGAACATATTATTCAGAAGTAACAGGTAATGATGTATCCTATTGTGAATTTGGTAACTTAAATGATAAAGAAACTATAAAAAGAATACATAAAGAGTATATTGAAGCAGGGGCTAAACTAATTAGAACAAATACTTTTTCTGCTAATACATATGATCTTGGAGTATCGTTAGAAACATTAATGGACATAATTAAGTCAGGAATAAACTTAGCTAAAGAAGTAACAAGAAATACTTCTGTTTTAATAGGTGCAAGTATTGGACCTATTAAAACAGATAATTTAGATGAATTTAGCAATGAAGTTTTAGAAGAATATAAATACATAGTAGATTGCTTTTTAAAAAATGGTATAGATATTTTTATATTCGAAACTTTTAGCAACTATAATTACCTGAAAAAAATAGGCGAGTATATTAAGTACAAGAATATAGATAGTTTCATACTTACTCAGTTTGCTGTTAAGCCAGATGGATTTACAAGAGATGGGTTAAGTGCAGCTAAATTGATTAAAGAAGTGCGAAATACAAAATATATAGATGCATTTGGGTTTAATTGTGGTTCTGGCCCAGCACATATATTGGAAATGGTTAAAAAAATTAATATAGAAAATGAAATTGTTTCGGTGCTGCCTAATGCAGGTTATCCAGAGATAATTCACGAAAGAACAGTTTATCCAAACAATCCGTTATATTTTGCAAAAAAAGTTAATGAAATAAGGTCTTTTGGAGTTTCTATTATAGGAGGATGCTGTGGAACAAATCCAAGCTACATTAAACAACTAACCCAAATAGTTAATGAGAATTCTAAAGTAGTCAATGCTAATACTAAAGCTGAGCCAAAAGTTAAAAGTTTTGAGAAAAAGGCTAAGAATACTTTTAAAGATAAGCTCGAAAATGGTGAGTTTGTTGTAGCTATAGAATTATCGGCACCAATTGATACCGATATATCAAGAATTATAGATGGAGCTAAGATATGTAAAGAAAACAATATTGATTTAGTAACAGTTCCGGATTCACCAATGTCGAAGGTTAGGGCAGATTCAACTATTATATCATCTAAAATCAAGAGAGAAATAGGAATTGAAGCTATGCCTCATGTTTGTTGTAGAGATAAAAATACTAATGCAATAAGGTCGAGTCTGATAGGATCTCATATTGAAAATATAAGAAATATCCTTGCAATTACTGGTGACCCTATATCTGATGCTAGTAAAGTTGAAACAAAAAGCGTATTTAATTTAAATTCATTTAGGCTAATAGAATTAATAGAAAGCATGAATGAAGAAATATTCAAAGAAGATAGTATTTATGTAGGTGGTGCTTTGAATTTGAATGTTTTAAATAAAGAAGTAGAATATAATAGAATGATGAAGAAGATAGAAAAAGGTGCAAAGTTTTTTTTAACGCAACCTATCTATGATGACAATGCTATAGAGTTCTTGAAAATGATTAAAGAGAGGAATAATGTAAAGATTTTAGCGGGATTACTTCCCGTTGTAAGTTATAGAAACGCAATGTTTTTAAATAATGAGCTTCCTGGAGTAACTATACCAGATAAATATGTACAAATGTTTTCAGAAAATATGAGCAAAGAAGAGGCGCAAGAAATCGGTGTAAAAATTACTGTGGAAATAGGAAAGAAACTAAAAGGTATTGCAGATGGATTATATTTCATTACTCCTTTTAATAGGGTTAATATGTTAATTGAAATTATTAAGCAGATTAATGCCTAATCATTATAGTTCTTATATGAATAATAAAAGACAAGAGGGATTTTTATGAATGTTGGTCTTATCAGACATTTTAAAGTTGATTACCGTAAAAGTTTTTTTATGACATCAAAAGAATTTAAAAATTGGGAAGAAAATTACAATATAAGTGGTGTGATTAGAAAAGATGTAGAGCTTATGGGGATAAATTGGGATAAATGTTATTCTAGTACGCTTATAAGAGCAATAACGACAGCACAACATGTATATAAGGATGATATAATTCAAAATGATCTAATTAGAGAAACTATCATTGATCCAATATTTAAAAGTAATTTAAAGCTTCCGTATTGGTTTTGGGCGATTAGTGGAAGAATAGCGTGGTATTTCAACCATAAATCTCAACAAGAAAATAAGATTATTACAAGAGAGAAAGCTGAGAAGTTTGTTGATTTATTATTAAATGAAGCGAGAAAAGAAGGTACAGAAAACATTTTAATTGTTACGCATGGTTTTTTTATGTATAGTCTTCAGAAAGAATTGAAGAAAAGGAGCTTTACGGGCAAGTTAATATACAGCCCTAAAAATGGAATCCTATATTTATATAAAAAATAATAGAATAACTATAAATTTATGTTTGAACAAAACTTTATGTAATATAAAGAAATATAAGGACAGAGTCAATAAAATATGCTATATTTTATTATAAAAAGTATAGCATATTTTTTGATATATATTATTGAAATAAATACTAAATTAAGTTAGTATACTTTATATACAAATGATGATAAGGAGGAAGACAAATATGATAAATAATAATAATTTGATTGGTGAAGCAAATAGATGCTTGCTATGTAAGAAACCAGCTTGTAAGTCTAATTGCCCAGTAGAAACACCTATACCTGATATTATAAATATGTATAAGGAAGGAAAAATTGAAGAAGCAGGAGAAATATTATTTGAAAATAATCCGCTTTCAGCAGTATGTTCATTAGTATGTATTCATGAAGACCAATGCAAAGGAAATTGTATAAGAGGGATTAAAGGAGAATCGATACGATTTCATGATATAGAGCGGGAAATATCTCAAAGATACATAGAAGAAACTAGGTTTAAAGCTGTTTCTAAAAAGAAAGACAGAATTGCTATAATTGGTGGTGGTCCAGCAGGAATTACTATTGCATTTATACTAGCTAGGAAAGGATATAATATTACTATTTTTGATGCGCACGAGAAGATAGGTGGAGTACTAAGGTATGGAATACCAGAATATAGACTTCCAAAAAAATTAGTAGATTCCATTGAAGAAAGATTAATAGAACTTGGTGTAAAAGTTAGGCCTAATACTCTTATTGGTCCTGTAATAACATTAGATAGACTATTTGAAGATGGTTATAAAGCAGTGTTTATTGGTACCGGAGTATGGAATCCAAAAACATTAAATATTAAAGGTGAAACTTTAGGAAATGTACATTTTGCTATTGATTATTTAAAATCACCAGAGAACTATAAGCTAGGTAATAAAGTAGCTGTTATCGGAGCTGGTAATGTAGCCATGGATGCCGCAAGAAGTGCAAAAAGAAATGGAGTTGAGGATGTTACAATAATATATAGAAAAGGTTTTGATCAAATGTCTGCAACAAAGCAGGAGATAAAAGAAGCTAAGGAAGATAAAATTAATTTTGAATTATTTAAATCGCCATTAGAAATAACAGAAGAGGGAGTAAAGTTAGTTAATACTGAGAATGTAGTAGAGTCAGATGGAAAAGTTCAAAACAAACTTATTGAAGAAAAAGAAGAATTTTTCAAATGTGATTCAATAATTGTAGCTGTAAGTCAAACCCCTAGAACTAATATAGTTTCAAATACAACAAAATTAGATACCAATAAATGGGGATTATTAATAACAGATGATAAAGGAAATACAACTAAAAAAGGTACATTCGCGTCAGGTGATGTTGTTACTGGTGCTAAAACTGTAGTAGAAGCAGTAGTGCAAGCCAAAATAGTTGCTCAAACCATTGAAGATTACTGTGAAAACAACTAAATAATAAAAATTAAATATAACATTGATAAATTAAGGAAAAACAATTAAAATCGTATATGTTGCAAAAATGAATTTTAATTATTAAAATATTATTAGAAGTAGATTAAGCTTTTTTATATACTGTGATTATCGTATATGGTGAAAAAAGTTTACTTAATAAGGAGTGTAAAGAAAATATGAGTGTCACTATAAAGGATATTGCAAAATTAGCTAATGTTTCTCATACAACAGTGTCTAGAGCGCTTAATAATAGTCCGTATATTAATGAAGAAACCAAGGTTAAAATTATAGCTTTAGCAAAAGAATTGAATTATGTACCAAATTATAGTGCTAAGAGTCTTGTTTTATTAAAATCATACGTTATAGGTGTATTTTTTTCATCGATTAGCGAAGGAACATCAGATACATTCTTTCACGAAATTATAAGAGGAGTCAATAATGTCATAGATAAAGAATATAATTTAGTTGTAAGAGGTATAGATGATTATCAATACTCCCATTTAATTGATAACAGAAATTTTGATGGAATAATTGTTGTAAGTCAAAGTAAAAATGACGATGAATTTATACAAACTATTCTAGAAAAAAATATCCCAACTGTAGTTATAAATAGATACATTGAAAATGAAGGATTAGTAAACATAATGTCAGATGATACAAAAGGGGTTTATGATGCAGTTACTTATTTTATAGAGAACGATCATAGAAAAATAGCATTATTGCAAGGAAATAAGGAATTTGAATCAACAGTATATAGAAAAAGAGGATATATAAGAGCGTTAGAGGATAATAATATTCCAATTAATGAGGAATATATTTTAAGTGGTAGATACGATCTGAAAAGTGGATATGAGAATATGAAAAAGTTACTTAAATTAGAGAGTGTTCCAACAGCAGTATTTTGCGCTAATGATGATATTGGGGTGGGTGCTATGAAAGCAATATTTGAAGCTGGACTAAAAGTTCCAGAAGATATCTCAATTATAGGGTTTGATGATAGCAACTTTTGTAACTATGTAACTCCGCCATTGACAAGTGTAAGGAAGGATTCTTTGGCGATGAGCGAATATGGTGGAAGAAACTTATTAAATCTTATAAAGAATAAAGAAGTAGATAAAGAAAAAGTTTATATACAATCTCAGCTTGTAGTAAGGAAATCAGTAAAAAAGCTTTAATAATGGATTTTAATAATTAGTGCTTAAATTCACTAATTATTAAAAAAAGTTGTTAACGTTCACAAAAAAGTGTTGCGTTATTTGAAATATGATATTATAATAAAGTTATCAAGTAGATACAAGAAAATGTTCACGTGAACAGGAATTTGCACGTATTTCTGTTCACGTGAACAAAAAAGAAAAGAGGATTTTGATATGAAAAAGTTTATGGATGAAAATTTTTTATTAAGCAACGAAGTATCTGAAAAATTATATCATAATTATTCAGAAAAAATGCCAATTATTGATTATCATTGCCACATTAATCCGAAGGAAATATTAGAAGACAAAAAGTTTGAAAATATAACTCAAGTATGGCTTTATGGTGATCATTATAAATGGAGACAGATGAGAACTTTGGGCATAGATGAAAAATATATAACAGGAGATGGAAGTGATTATGAAAAGTTCTTAGCTTGGGCAAAGACTATATCATTTGCTATCGGAAATCCACTTTATCATTGGACACACTTAGAACTTAAGAGATTCTTTGGAATAGATGAAGTTTTAAATGAAAAAAGTGCACCTGCTATTTGGGAAAAAGTTAATAAGCTGTTAAATAGCGATGATTTTACAGTAAGAAATCTTATAAAGAAATCAAATGTAAAAGTGATATGTACAACAGATGATCCTATAGATTCATTAGAATATCATTTAGCAATAAAAGAAGATAAAAGCTTTGATGTGAAAGTATTACCAGCTTTTAGACCTGATAAAGCTCTAGGTGTTAATAAAGAAACATTTAAAGATTGGTTTAACAAACTAGAAGAAGTAGTTGGTTCTAAAATTTCAAACTTTGATGAATATTTAGAAGCATTAAAAAAGAGAGTGGAATATTTTCATGAAGCTGGATGTAGAGTGTCAGATAATGCATTGGATTTTGTTCCAGTAGGAAATGCTTCGTTAGAAGAAGTTAGAGAAATTTTTGCAAACGTACTTAAAAATGGACAAGTATCTTTTGAAGATGAAAATAAATTAAGAGTATATATATTAAAGTTCTTTGGAAAATTATATCACGATCTAGGATGGGTAATGCAATTTCACATGAATTGCGTTAGAGATAATAACAAAGTAATGTTCGAAAAATTGGGACCTGATACAGGATTTGATTCACTTAATGATACAGAAGTTGCAATTCCACTGTCAAGGTTATTAGATGCATTAAATAGTGAAAAAGCTTTACCTAAGACTATTATATATAGTTTAAATCCAAATGATAATTCTACAATAGGAACATTACTTGGATGCTTCCAAGGAGACGGAATTAAGGGCAAAATACAATTTGGATCAGCTTGGTGGTTTAATGATCATAAGATTGGTATGCAAGATCAAATTAGAACTTTAGCTAATTTAGGTATGCTAAGCACATTTGTTGGAATGTTAACAGACTCTAGAAGCTTTTTATCTTACACAAGACATGAATATTTTAGAAGAATACTTTGCAACGTAATTGGAGAATGGGTAGAAAATGGCGAGTTACCTAACGACATTGAACATTTAGGACAAATTGTAGCTGACATTAGTTATAATAACGCAGACAAATACTTTAATATGTAATCTTTTATGTATGAAAATAAGTGAGATGCTTATTTTCATACAATAAATACAAAGATGCAGATGAAGTGAAGATTTAGGAGGAATAGCTGTGAAATTAAATAAGAAATTATATAAAGAATTTAAAACATATCCAGAAAAAGTATTGCAATTTGGCGAAGGTAATTTTTTGAGAGCTTTTGTTGATTGGCAAATAGACAAAATGAATGATGAAGCAGATTTCAACGGAAGTGTTGTAGTCGTTCAGCCATTAGAGAATGGTCTTGTGGATATGCTTAATGATCAAGATTGTTTATACACTTTATATTTACAAGGGGTCCAAAATGGGCAAGCATCAAAAACTCATAAAGTAATCAATAGTATAAGTAGGGGAATTAATCCTTACAGAGACTATAATGAATATTTAAAAGTTGCAGAAAATCCAGATTTAAGATTTATAGTATCAAATACAACAGAAGCAGGAATTGCATTTGATGAAAACGATACTTTAAATGGAGGATGTCAAAAAAGTTATCCAGGTAAGTTAACTGCATTTTTATATCATAGATTTAATACATTTAAAGGCGATAATAGTAAAGGATTTATTATAATCCCATGTGAGCTTATTGATAGAAATGGTGAGAAACTTAAAGAAATAGTATTAAAGTATGCAGAAGTATGGAACTTAGGACAAGACTTTATTGATTGGATAAACAATGCTAATACTTTTTGCTGTAGTTTAGTTGATAGAATAGTTCCAGGATATCCAAGAGATACAATTGATGAAGTTAGAGAAGAGCTTGGATATGATGATAATCTTGTAGATGTAGGTGAAATATTCCACTTATGGGTAATAGAAGGCCCTCAGTCTATAAAAGATGAATTACCAATAGAAAAAGCTGGACTTAATGTAAAAGTTGTAGATGATATGACACCATATAGAACAAGAAAAGTTAGAATTTTAAATGGCCCTCATACAGCAATGGTTCCAGTAGCATATCTTTATGGATTAGAAACTGTAGGAGAATCTGTTGATCATGAGGTTATAGGAAAATATGTCCATGATGTAATATATGATGAAATCATAGAAACTTTAGATTTACCTCACGAAGAATTAGTTGAATTTGCAGATGCGATTATAGAAAGATTCCAAAATCCATATGTAAAGCACTATTTGATGAGTATAGCATTAAATTCATTATCTAAATACAAAACAAGAGATTTACCAAGTTTGACTGAATATCTAAAGAGAAAAGGTGCGCTTCCTAAGAAATTAGTATTCTCACTTGCATCCTTAATAGAATTCTATAAAGGAAAAAGAGGAGAAGAAGATATTCAATTAGCAGATGATGAAGATATATTAGAATTATTTAAGGAATTATGGGGAAAACATGATGGGACAAAAGAAGGGCTAAACAAAATTGTAACTTCTGTTCTTGCATATGAAAAGAATTGGGGAAGCAATTTAAATGAAATTCCTAATTTAACTGATGAAGTTTCAAGATACCTAGAAATAATTGAAAAAGTAGGAATGAAAGACGCTGTCAAAGAAGTCCTATAATGAAATTTATTATCATGCAATTAAATTTTCTTAATTGCATGATAAATAAATATATATAAAATATGAATAATAAGGAGGTAAATAAATGAGTTTTGATGAAAATTGTTTTTATTGTTCAAAGAATCAAGATTTAGATTCTTTAATGATTAAGATTTGTGATTTGGATGTATCAACAGTATATTTGTTTAAGGAACAAACTTATAGTGGAAGATGTAACGTTGTTTATAAGGAACATAAAAGTGAAATAGGGGATTTGACTGAAGAGGAAGCAGCAGCTTTCATAAATGATGCTAGAAAGGTAGCTAAAGCAATCCATAAAGCGTTTAACCCTGATAAAGTAAATTATGGAGCATTTGCTGATACGATGAAACATCTTCATCTTCATATTGTACCTAAATATGAAGGAGGTCCATCTTGGGGGAAAACTTTTGAGATGAATCCACAAAAAGTATATTTAAGCGATGATGAATACCAAAACCTAATTTGTAAAATAAAAGATAATTTATAGTATTGAATTAATGAATAAAAATTAACTAAATTAAAGATACGGAGGAAAAAGAATGTTAAATTCTGTTGACAAAAACGCATCAACTAATGCTAATAATGGAAACGTTAAATTAAGTTTAAGAGAAAAAATTTCTTATGGTTTTGGAGATTTTGGTAATGGATTCATGTTTGACTTAGGTCAATCATATCTTACAAAGTTTTTTATAGATACATGTGGAATTAGTGCTGGAGCAGTTGGTGGTATATTTGCATTTACAAAGATATTCGATGCATTCATGGATCCATTAGCAGGATCGCTGATAGATAGCAGAAAAGCAGGTAAATCAGGAAAGTTTAGACCTGTAATGATGATTTCAAGTATAATTCTTGCACTACTTACAATTGTTACCTTTACTATGCCTGAGATGCCACTTTCATCTAAAATTATATATGGTTATGCAACATATATGATTTGGGGTCTTGTATACTCATTCACTAATGTTCCTTATGGATCATTGGCATCAGTTATGACAAGAGATGTAGAGGATAGAAGTCAGCTGGCTACATTTAGACAGGCTGGTTCATTAGGAGCACAATTAATAACTGGAGTAGCTTTTGTACCTATTCTTATGATGTTTAGTGATAAAAAAGTTGGTTATCCAGTTGCAGCTGCAGTTATGGCTGTTATAGGGATCATTTCATTCTTTATCTGTTTTGCAAACACAAAAGAACATGTTGTAATTAATAGAGAAGGTAAATCAGAAAAGGCATCTGCTAAAGATTATTTCAAGGTTGTATTTACAAATAGACCATTATTATGTTTAATTCTTATGCAATTATTTACAATATCAGCTATGAATACTAATAATCAAATGATGATTTTCTTCTGCCAATATAACTTAGGAGATATTGCACTTCAACCAAAAGTTAATGGTATAATGATTGGATGTTCTGTAATAGGTATATTCGCTATTCCATTCTTAGTAAAACATTTTGGTAAAAAGAAAACTGCGATTGCAGGACTATTGATTGGAATTGTTGCTAATGGATTAAACTTTATAATACCAACAAATGCTACTACTTTCACAGTTCTTGTTACAATAGGATATGTAGCTTTAGCTATTCCAAATGGAGTTACTTGGGCATTCGTAACGGATGCAATTGACTATGGACATTGGCATACTGGAATAAGAAAAGAAGGTGTAACTTATGCTGCATTTAACTTTTCAAGAAAAATTGCACAATCTATGGCAGCCCTTGTTAGTGCAGCAGTATTAGGTATGACTGGGTATGTTGCAAACGCACAACAAAGCGCAGAAACATTACTAGGAATTAAGGGAGCAATGACATTGTATCCAGCAGTAGCTTTAGCTTTAGCTGCTCTTGTAGTAGGTATATTACATAATCTACCAGATGACAAGTACAGAAAAGTTGCTCAAGACTTACAAGAAGGAAAATGGGAAAAAGGAATTTTAGAATAATAATGTTATAAATAAATCATTATTGTTTAGCTAAGAAGAATAAGGCGCTATCAGCTTTGTATTTTGAGAGTTGATAGTGTTTTATCTTTATATATTGAGTAAATAAAAAAAGATATACTTGTAAAAAACTGTTAACGTTCACAAAAAAGTATTGCATATTTTTTTATTTGATACTATAATGTAAATATAACTTAAATAATTTTTAACTAAAATTGTTCACGTTAACAATTGTTCGACCTCTAATTGTTAACGTGAACGAAAGTTATTTATTAAATTAAAATATTTATAAATATTTTAGATGTGATAATCAAAGAAAAAATGTTTTGATATATAAATAAGCTATAAACTTATTTAATATATAACACAGTTCTTAAAAATACGAAAATAAATAATATAGAATTCTTCAAACCTATAATTTTCATACTATAATTTATTAATCATATTTTAAGTTAACCATTTTAAGAACTGTGTATTTAATTAATAGTGATAGCACAAAATAGATTTGTTAAAAAATAAATGTTTGAAATTATAATATATATTCTGAAAAATTAGTTTGAAAGACTATGAATTTTAAACTAATGGATATTCTAAAGAATAATTTTATTATCTAAAACCTGTATATATATTCATTATGAAGATATTAATTAAGAAAGAATTTGAGGTGTAATATGAGAAGAGAAGAAGTTTTGAAAAATATAAAAGAAGCAGGTGTTGTCGCAGTTGTGAGGGGAGACTCAAAAGAAGAAGCTCTTAAAATTGTAGATGCTGTTTCAAAAGGCGGAATAAAAGTGATGGAACTTACAATGACTGTTCCAAATCCAGTTGAAGTTATTAAAGAAGTTGCTGAAAAATATAAGGATACCGATGTAATTGTTGGGGCGGGAACTGTATTAGACAGTGAAACGGCAAGAGCTTGTATTTTAGCAGGGGCACAATTTATTGTAAGCCCAAGTTTAGATATTGATACTTTAAAGCTTTGTAATAGGTATAAGATTCTGGTTATGCCAGGAGTAATGACCGTTAAGGATGCTATTACAGCTTTTGAGTATGGAGTTGATGTGGTTAAAATATTCCCAGCCAATCTATATGGGCCATCAGTAATTAAATCATTTAAGGGGCCGCTCCCTCAAGGAGACTTTATGCCAACAGGTGGTGTTAGTATAGCTAACTTACATGAGTGGATAGAAGCAGGAGCCTTCGTAGTAGGAACAGGAGGAGATTTAACTAAAGGTGCAAAAACAGGCGATTATGATCTAGTTCAAAGGACTGCTAAAGAATTTATGGATGCATACAGAAAAGCGAAGGAGAGAATCTAAAATGGATGTTTTAACTTTTGGAGAATCAATGGTCGTATTTAGTCCTAATATTAATGGCCCTTTGAGACATGTTCATACTTTTTCCAAGTCACTCGGTGGTGCCGAATCAAATGTCGCTACTGCCCTGGCAAAATTAAATCATAGTGCGGGCTGGTTCTCAAAAGTTTCGGATGATGAATTCGGAAGATTTGTTATAAGTTCTATAAAAGCAGAGGGAGTAGATACATCAAGAGTAATAATTGATAAAGAAAGGCCTACAGGATTGCTTTTTAAGGAACGTTATCAACGAAGCAATCCGAATGTATATTATTATAGAAAGAATTCTGCTGCTAGTAGCTTATCGCCAGAGGATATTGATGAAGAATATATTAAGCAAGCTAAAATTCTTCATATTACAGGTATAACGCCAGCTTTATCGGAAAGTTGTAGAAGAGCAGTATACAGAGCAATAGAAATAGCTAAAGAAAACAAGATATTAGTATCATTCGATCCTAATATCAGGCTTAAATTGTGGACGGTTGATGAAGCTAGAAAGATTTTGGTGGATATTGCTAGTAAGGCAGATATTGTAATGCCTGGATTAGATGAAGCGGAACTTTTATTAGGATTAACTAATAAAGATGATGTGGCAGATTTTTTCTTAAATAAGGAAGCGAAAATAGTCGCAGTAAAATTAGGGTCAGAAGGTTGCTATATAAAAGACAAAAAAGAAGGAGTCAAGGTCGCAGGGTATAATGTATCAGATTTAATTCAAGATACAGCTGGGGCGGGCGATGGTTTTGCAGCTGGATTTTTAGCTGGATATTTAGAAAAATTATCACTAAACGAAATTGGGCAATATGCTAACGGTGTTGGAGCTATGGCAACATTGGTACAGGGAGATATGGAAGGTTATCCATATTATGATCAACTGATGGAATTCATAGGAAAGAGACAAGGTGTTGAAAGATAGAATTTTCTGAAATAGATATTACTATATTTCTAACAATTGAAAATGTTAGCGCTATTAAAAGTATTTTCTTCATATAAAATTTTAATTACATTTAAGGATAAGTAAAGAGGATTATTTTGATAATTAAATTTTAAGTGTATTCTATCTCTAAATTATAAACTTCAAATAATATTTAAAATAAACTTTTACTTATCTTTAACAATGTATATATCAAAGTTGATATTGGTAATTGAAGAGATATGAAATATTAAAATGATAGCATTTGCATTGTTAATTGTCCATTGAAATTAGTTTAAGATATTTTTAATGAAAAAACTTAGGAGGAATAACTAATGAAATTAAATAAGAAAATATATAAAGAATTTAAGACTTACCCTGAAAAAGTGCTACAATTTGGGGAAGGAAATTTCCTAAGAGCATTTGTTGATTGGCAAATTGACAAAATGAATGAAGAAGCAGGTTTCAATGGAAGTGTCGTAGTCGTTCAGCCTCAAGAAGGTGGACTAGTTAATATGCTAAATGAACAAGATGGCTTGTTTACACTTTATCTTCAAGGAGTTCAAGGAAAAAGAGCTATAAAAACACATAAAATAATCAATAGTATAAGTAGAGGAATTAATCCATATACAGATTATAATGAATATTTAAAAGTTGCAGAAAATCCAGAATTAAGGTTCATAGTGTCGAATACAACAGAGGCAGGAATTGCTTTTGATGAGAATGATAAGTTAAATGAAGGATGTCAAAAAAGTTTTCCAGGTAAGTTAACCGCATTTTTATTCCGTAGATTTATGGTGTTTAATGGTGACAATAGTAAAGGTTTTATTATAATTCCATGTGAGCTTATTGATAGAAATGGTGAAAAACTTAAAGAAATAGTATTAAGATATGCAGAAATGTGGAATTTAGGACAAGATTTTGTGGATTGGATAAATGATGCTAATACTTTTTGCTGTAGTTTAGTTGATAGAATAGTTCCAGGATATCCAAGAGATACAATTGATGAAGTTAGAGAAGAACTTGGATATGATGATAATTTAGTAGATGTAGGGGAAATATTCCACCTATGGGTAATTGAAGGACCTCAGTCTATAAAAGATGAATTACCAATAGAAAAAGCTGGACTTAATGTAAAAGTTGTAGATGATATGACACCATATAGAACAAGAAAAGTTAGAATTTTAAATGGGCCTCATACAGCAATGGTTCCAGTAGCATACCTTTATGGTTTAGAAACTGTAGGGGAAGCTGTTGATCATGAGGTTATAGGAAGATACGTCCATGATGTAATATATGATGAAATTATAGAAACTTTAGATTTGCCTCACGAAGAATTAGTGGAATTTGCAGATGCGATTATAGAAAGATTCCAAAATCCATATGTAAAGCACTATCTAATGAGCATAGCATTAAATTCATTATCTAAATACAAAACAAGAGATTTACCAAGTTTGACTAAATATCTAAAGAGAAAGGGTACACTTCCTAAGAAATTAGTATTCTCCCTTGCATCTTTAATAGAATTCTACAAAGGAAAAAGAGGAGACGAAGATATTCAACTAGCTGATGATAAGGATATATTAGAATTATTTAAGGAATTATGGGAAAAATATGATGGAACAAAAGAAGGCCTAAACAAAATTGTAACTTCTGTTCTTGCATATGAAAAGAATTGGGGAAGCAATTTGAATGAAATTCCTAATCTAGCTGATGAAGTTTCAAGATATTTAGAAATAATTGAAAAAGTAGGAATGAAGGAAGCTATAAAAGAAGTTATTTAGAAATAAGATTATAAATTATTATTATAGAATATTCATATGGCTGTTAAATTTAAAGTTGTGAACAATAATTTAATGGAAGTAGGTAGAGAGCAATGAAAGAAATTATAAAAATAAATGAAAAAGACAATGTTGTAGTAGCACTTAGAGATTTGTCTAAAAGTGAAATTATAGAAGTTGAAAATAAAAAAATAGAGATAAAAGAAGATATAAAGAGAGGCCACAAAGTAGCTATATCAGACTTTAAGGTTAACGACAATGTAATAAAGTATGGATATCCAATAGGACATGCTATTAAAGATATATCAATAGGAGAATGGATTCACACACATAATATTAAAACAAATTTAGATGGAATTATGGAATATAATTTTAATCAACAGCTAAAACAAGTTTCTATAGAAAATAGAAATCTTACTTTTGATGGATATAAAAGAGCAAATGGTAATGTCGGTATAAGAAATGAACTTTGGATAGTGCCAACTGTTGGGTGCGTTAATGGAATTGGTGAAAGAATAATCGAAAAATTCAAAGAAGATGTAAAACCTGTTGGGATCGATAGTGTTGAAATTTTTAAACATAATTATGGATGTTCTCAATTGGGAGATGATCATGCAAATACAAGAACTATGCTTGGAAATTTAGTAAAGCATCCTAATGCTGGAGGCGTGTTAGTACTTGGACTTGGTTGCGAAAATAATACAATGGCTGAATTTATTGAGTCATTGGGAGAATATGATTCAACTAGAATTAAATTTCTAGTATCACAGGAAGTTTCTAACGAAATAGAAGAGGGTGCAAAGATATTACGTGAGCTTTATGAAAATATGAAAGATGATAAGAGAGAATCAGTATCTTTATCAAATTTAAAAGTTGGATTGAAGTGCGGTGGTTCAGATGGATTCTCAGGAATAACTGCAAATCCTCTTGTAGGTAGTTTTTCAGATTTCTTAGTTGCACAAGGTGGAACAACAATACTTACAGAAGTTCCTGAGATGTTTGGTGCTGAAACAATTCTTATGAATAGAGCTAAAGATAATGAAACTTTTGATAAAACTGTACATTTAATAAATGATTTCAAAGAATATTTCATGGCTTATAATCAGCCTATATATGAAAATCCTTCTCCAGGAAATAAAGCTGGTGGAATTACAACATTAGAGGATAAATCTTTAGGCTGTACACAAAAATCAGGAGATTCAACAGTTGTAGGTGTATTAAAATATGGTGAAACTTTAAATACTAATGGATTAAATCTTTTAAGTGGACCAGGAAATGATTTAGTTGCAGCCTCAGCTTTAGCGGCAGCTGGTTGTCATATGGTTTTATTTACAACAGGTAGAGGAACACCGTTTGGTACATTTGTTCCAACAATGAAGATATCAACAAATACTCCATTATACAATTTAAAGCCACATTGGATGGACTTTAATGCAGGAATTTTAGTTGAAGATAAGACTTTGAGTGAAGTAACAGAAGAATTTATAAAATATGTGGTTGAAGTGGCTAATGGAAAATATGTAAATAATGAAATTAATAAATTTAAAGAGTTAGCTATTTTAAAACAAGGTGTTACTTTATAAAATTCAGCATAAGAAAGTATACTTGAGTAAAAAATATAAACAATTTAGCATATTAAAATTACTTTAATATGCTATTTTTGTTATAAAAATTATAATTTGTATTTTACTGAATATAATGAATTTAATTGAGTAATTTAAGTATAAATCCTTCAAAGATAAATCTATATTTAAAATTCTAGCAAGTTAAATAATTAATTAAGGCCAGGATGAGGAAACTCAATTTCAACATAACATAAATAAGAGTAAATGATTATAGCTTAATTTTTTAATAAATAATAATATAAAGAAAATCTTATTTTGAGCTTTAATTGGGATTATCACGATTTTGTTTGAAGGAAAGTGAATTGTTGTGATTGAAAATGAATACATTTTGTGATATTATAATTACAAATTTTAAAAATGAAATGTAGCGTTGGGGATAGCTGCGTTTAAATGTACATGATAAATATAGAATTAATATAAAATATTTTATAGTATAAAATTTGAAGGGGTTTTGAAATCATGGAAATTAGCTTTGTAAGAATTGATGACAGATTAATACATGGACAGATTGCAACCATATGGTCAAAAGCAAGTGGGTGTAACAGAATTATGGCGTGTAGTGATGAAGTTGCTAAAGATGATTTGAGAAAACAGTTGTTACTTCAAGTAGCATTAAAAGGAATTAAAGCTTATGTAATACCAATAGAAACCGCTATCAAAGCTTATAAGGATCCTAAATATAAAAATTTTAAAACTTTATTTTTGTTTACTAATCCAGCAGATGTGCTTCGAATGATTGAAGGTGGAGTTGATATTAAATCTGTAAATGTTGGAGGAATGTGCTATAAGGATGGAAAAAAACAAATCACTGGTGCTATATCCGTAAATAATCAAGATATAGAATGTTTCAAGAAACTTTACGAGAAAGGCATTGAACTAGAGATAAGGCAGGTAGCGAAAGATAATAAGATTAATTTAATTGACAGGTTAAAAGAATTGAAATTCTTATAGAGAATAACAGCGAAGTGCTATATAACCTTTTATAGATAGGGATATAGCATTTTTTTGTTAAAAGTTAAAATTATTACACAACTATGATAAAAAACAACAGTAAAAGTTCAAATATAATACAATTATATGGTAATTAATTTGCCTGATTCAGGTATTAATACTATAATTTTTTACAAAGAAGTTGTATTTCTATTGAATATGATGAAGAATTAAAAAACTAAATGTAAAAATGTTTTAGAGAGGAGAAATCTATGATAAAGCCTATAAAAAGAGCAGCTGTTTTACATGATTTATGCGGAATAGGAAAAGCTGCTTTAACCAACGTAATTCCTATTCTATCAACTTTGGGGGTAGAGGTTTGTCCGATACCTACTATGATATTAACAAGTCATACTGGAGGTTTTAGTCCAAACATAGAAAGATTGGATGGATATATAAGTAAGGCGGTTCAACACTATATTGAATTGAACATAAATTTTGAAAGCATATTTGTTGGATATTTAGGAAGTACTAATAATATCGAAGAAACTTTACTTTTATTAGAATCTGTAAACAAGAATAAATCATTAGTAGTGCTCGATCCTATTTTTGCTGATAACGGTTCTTATTATAGTAATTTTAGTAAGGAATATTCAGATAGTTTAAAAAGGATAATAAGATATTCGCATATCATTACACCTAACTTTACGGAAGCATGTATTTTATGTGATGAAAAGATTGTAGAGGAAGTGAATGAAGAGAAACTATTAGCGCTTTCTAGGAAATTATATAGTTTTGGATGTGATAATGTAATAATCACAAGTGCACCTGTCGCAAATAAAAAGAAGATTGGGATAGCTGTATATAATGGAGAAAACGATTCTTTCAAATTAATAATTAGGGATAGGATAGAAAGATCTTATCCAGGAACTGGAGATGTTTTTACATCAGTTTTGATTGGATTAATTATGGATGGTAACTCATTAGAAAAGAGCGTTGAAGAATCATGCAAATTCGTTGAAGATTGTATTAAAGAAAGCAGTTCTTATGATTACCCGGCAAGAGAAGGATTACTTTTAGAACCAATATTGTATAAGTTAAATAACTTGAAACGGTCAACAGAAGAACAAAATATTTAAATATGAATAAAAACAATCAATAAAAATCAATAAACATGAAAAAAGTGATTTTTTTTGAAATAAAATGGTTGATTTTTATTGAAATATAAGTTATTATTATATCAGAGGAGTGATGATAATGTTTACAGAAGAAAGGTTTAATATCATTCTTCAGGAGTTGAAGGTAAAAGGAATAGTATCTGTTACTGATTTAGTAAAATTACTGGATGCTTCGGAATCTACAGTTAGAAGAGATCTAAATACACTTGATAGTGAGGGGCTTTTGAAGAAAATTCATGGAGGTGCAATTGCAATAGGTGAGAGTACATCCAAGCACGATTATAAAGTTAATGTTAGACAATCTTTGAATGTAGATGAAAAATCTGAAATAGCAAAGCATGCTGCTGCATTAATTGAAGATGGGGATATACTCTACTTGGATGCTGGA
This sequence comes from Clostridium sp. YIM B02569, assembly GCF_022320765.1. NCBI lineage: Bacteria > Bacillati > Bacillota > Clostridia > Eubacteriales > Clostridiaceae > Clostridium > Clostridium sp. YIM B02569. The sequence goes on from NZ_JAKJJX010000016.1 coordinate 73,309, forward strand.
ACAACAACTGAGATCTTAATAGATTTTATTGAAGCCAACGAAATAATAGTTGTAACTAATGGAATAGTTCATGCAAAAAAGCTTTTGGAAAGAGGTTTTAAGACTTTTATTGTTGGAGGCGAAGTTAAAGCTATAACTGAAGCAATAGTAGGAAGTACTGTTGTAGAAGATTTGAAAAAATATAATTTCTCAAAAGGTTTCTTTGGAGTAAATGGCGTAAGCAACGAGAGCGGTTATACAACTCCAGATATGAATGAAGCAATGGTTAAAGCTCAAGCAATGAAAATGTGCAGAGAATCATATGTATTGGCAGATCAATCTAAATTAGAAAAAGTTAGTTTTATAACTTTCGGAGCAATAGCAGATTCAACATTAATAACAACAAAAATTGATAATAATATTAGTTATGATACTAATGTAATAGAGGTGGTAAAAAATGATTAATACAATAACTCTTAATCCTTCTTTAGATTATATTGTTAAAGTTGATTCATTTAAGGTTGATTCATTAAATAGAACTGAAGAAGAAAATATTTATGCGGGTGGTAAAGGAATTAACGTATCCATAGTTCTTAAAAATCTAGGGGTAGCTAATACAGCTCTTGGATATGTTGCTGGATTTACTGGAGATGAAATTCTAAGACAAATACAAAGCCATGGCGTAAACTGTGATTTTATAAAATTAAAAAGTGGATTTTCTAGAATAAACGTGAAACTTAAAAGTGATGGAGAAACAGAAATTAATGGATCTGGACCAGCAATAACTGATGAAGAGTTAAACCTCTTACATGAAAAACTTTCACATCTAACAAAAGGCGATTATTTAATATTATCAGGGAGTATACCAAATAGTGTGCCAGATAATATATATGAAAGCATTATGAACAGCTTATTGGATAAGGGTGTAGAGTTCATAGTTGATGCAACAAAAGATTTGCTATTAAAGGTATTAAAATATAAACCGTTTTTGATAAAACCAAATCATCATGAACTTGCAGAAATGTTTAATGTAGAATTAAAAGATGATGAAGACATAATTAAATATGGTAGAAAACTTCAAGAAATGGGAGCAAAAAATGTTCTTATTTCAATGGCAGGTGATGGAGCAATTCTACTACCTGAAAATGGAGATCCGATAAAAAGAGCTGTTCCAAAAGGAATACTTAAAAATTCAGTTGGGGCTGGAGATTCAATGGTGGCTGGTTTCTTATGTGGATATTTGAAAAATAAAAATATAGAAGAAGCGTTCAAAATGGGAATTGCTACAGGAAGTGCAAGTGCTTTCTCAGAAGAATTGGCAACTAAAGAACAAGTATATGAATTATTAAAGCAAATTTAATAGTGAATTTATGCTAGTATGAGTTGAATCTTATTATATTTTAAAGTTTTGACAAGAGTAGTTTAACTAGTATTATGATTTTTACAAAAGAATAAAAATATATTTAAATTTTAGGAGGCTAACAATGAGGATTGTAGATTTATTACACAAACAAGGCATAAACTTAAATTTTAATCCAAATACAAAAGAACAATGTATAAATGAATTAGTTGATTTAATGGATAAAACAGGAAATTTAAATAATAAGGAAGAATATAAAAAAGCAATATTAGCCAGGGAAGAATTAAGTACAACTGGGATAGGGGATGGAATAGCGATTCCACATGGAAAAACGAGTGCAGTAAAGAAAGCATCTCTTGCAGCTGCAATTTGTAAAAAGGGTGTTGATTATGATTCATTAGATGGTCAACCAGCACATCTTTTCTTCATGATTGCTGTACCAGATAATAATGATAATTTACACTTAGAAGTATTGGCAAGATTATCTACTATATTAATGGATGAAGCATTTAGAACAAGCTTAATCGACTGTTCTGATAAAGAGGAGTTTTTAAGGTTAATAGATAAGAAGGAAATGGAAAAGTTTCCTGAAGAGGTAAAGGGGGAAATAGAGATGAATAAAAGTGGTTATAGAGTATTAGCAGTAACTGCATGCCCAACAGGAATTGCACATACTTACATGGCAGCTGAAAGTCTTGAAAGTAAGGGGAAAGATATGGGGGTCTCAATAAAAGTTGAGACAAATGGTTCTGGCGGCGCTAAAAACGTTTTAACAAAAGAAGAAATAGCAAATGCAGAATGTATAATTATAGCAGCTGATAAAAATGTAGAAATGGCTAGATTTGATGGTAAGAGAGTAATTAAAACCAAGGTTGCAGATGGAATACACAAGTCAGCACAATTGATTGAGGAAGCTATAAGTGGAAATGCTCCAATATATCATCATGCTGGAGGTGCCGATAGCAGCGAAGATGTTTCAAACGAATCAGTTGGACGCCAAATTTATAAGCATCTTATGAATGGTGTATCACATATGTTACCGTTTGTAATTGGTGGTGGTATATTAATAGCATTAGCATTCTTATTTGATACATTCAATCCGGCTAATCCAAGTGGTTTTGGTTCAGGTACACCTATTGCAGCCGTATTGATGAAGATTGGTGGTACTGCATTTGGATTTATGTTACCAGTTCTTGCTGGATTTATTGCAATGAGTATTGGAGATAGACCAGCTCTTTCAGTAGGTTTTGTTGGTGGTGCTTTAGCTAGTGCCGGTATTACTTTTGCAAGCGCTTTTGATCCAAAGGTTCCAGCAGTTTCTGGTGGTTTCTTAGGGGCATTACTTGCAGGTTTCATTGCTGGATATTTAGTTGTTGGTCTTAAGAAGTTATTTGCAGGTTTACCAAACAGTTTAGAAGGTATAAAACCAGTATTTTTATATCCTTTACTAGGAACATTTTTAATCGGTGTTATAATGTTATTCATAAACCCAATAATGGGATCAATAAATACAGGTATCACTGGTGCACTTAACTCAATGGGTGGTACAAGTAAGATTCTTTTAGGTATTGTTTTAGGTGGTATGATGTCAGTTGATATGGGTGGTCCAGTTAACAAAGCAGCTTATCTTTTTGGTACAGCATCACTTGCTAGTGGAAACTTTGATATAATGGCAGCTGTTATGGCTGGTGGTATGGTTCCACCACTTGCAATTGCAATATGTACTACAGTATTTAGAAATAAATTTACTGAAAAAGATAGGCAAGCAGGTCTTGTAAACTATATAATGGGATTATCATTTATTTCAGAAGGTGCGATTCCTTTTGCAGCAGCAGATCCAATAAGAGTACTGCCATCTTGTATAATTGGTTCAGCAGTTGCTGGAGCTCTTTCAATGGCATTTGGATGTGCATTAAGAGCACCTCACGGTGGAATATTTGTTATTGCAATAGTAACTAATCCACTTCAATACTTAGCATCAATAATCATTGGTGCAGTAGTTGGGGCAATAATATTAGGAATAATAAAGAAACCAGTACAAAAATAAGATTTATGGGAAAATAAGAGGGTAAGTTAATATAAGGGTATAGGAAGCAGTGGAAGTTAAAAACAGCCACTGCTTCTTTTATTGACTTCTAAAATAAAATGAAAAATATTTCTATAAAAAAGGATAAAATATAGGATTTTCTTATATATCTTTTTTATGGATTTGTATCATATGTTACGTAAAAATATAAAATAATATGGTATTATAAATTTACAAATAAAACATAATATAAATAAGTATTTGAAGTAAATAAGTATGGATTTTTAAATTGTTTTAAGTTTAAAAATAATAAAGGTTTTATTTTCTAGTTAAATACTTTTGCTATAGGAGGAGAAAAAATATGAGTTTATTTTTAGGAAAGATACATTATTGGTTATTTAATAAGATTTTATGGTTTGAAAAATTAGAAGGTGAGATAATAAACCTTGCAAAAGAAGATGGTTTGAATGTAGAAGAGTTACGTAAAGAAATTAATGAAAAGTATGGTGAGCCAACTCCGAATCTTCCACTAGAAGAAATGATAGACACAAGTAATATCCATGGATGGTTACAAGGAAAAATTCATTCAGCAGAGGGAAGAATGGCTGCGTGGACAACAAAACTTGTAAATAATAATAAAGGTGTCACTACAAAATTAGAAGAGATTTATTCTAGCCAAGGGATTAAAGCTGCCAGCGAAGTTAAAGAAAAAGGAATGGAACTTACAAATGCAGGTGAAATTTTTGACAGTATCAATGATTATATTTTAGATGGAATGCCATGTGATAGAGTCAATGAAGTAATTAAAGCAGAAGAAGATATGGTTGAATGGAAGAGAAGAGTATGCGTTCATAGTGATATTTGGAATAAAGAAGAAGGTGACGTCGATTATTTCTACAAGTTAAGAAGTTTATGGGTTAAAGAATTTGTAAATGCAATCAATTCTAATTTTGAGTATGTGGAACAAGGCGATAATATAATGGTGATAAGAAGAAAATAAGATCCTTAGAATTAAGAATTTTTATGGGTTAATAATTTAAGAATAATAGAGTACCCAGCTATATTTTTGGTTATACGATGATTAAATTTATCACTATTATTTGTAATGAAAATATGTAATAGGAGGAAAAGATATGGATGCTATAGATTTAATGATGGAAGAACATAAGTATATAAAAAGAATGTTGGTCGTTGTAAGAAAAGCTTGTTTTAGATTATACAAAGGTGAAAAAATAAGTTATGATGATTTTAATTCTATGATAGGTTTTATTAGAAACTTTGCTGATTCTCATCATCATAAAAAAGAAGAAGTAATGCTTTTTAATAGAATGGTTGAAGAAATAGGCCCAACTGCTGAAAAAATAGTTAAGCATGGTATGCTTGTGGAGCATGATCTTGGAAGACTACACATAAGTGAACTTCAAGCTGCACTTAAAAATCTAAAAAATGGGGATGAAGAAGCTATTTTAGACGTAATTTCTAATGCTATCTCCTATACGCATTTATTAGAGAGACATATTGATAAAGAAGATAAAGTTGTATATACATTTGCCAAAAGAGAATTAAATGCAGGCACATTAACAGGTATAAATAAGGAATGTATTGACTTTGAAGAAGTAAATAATCACATAAAAAAAGATAATATTTTAATATTAGAAGAATTGGAGAAAAAATACAATTCATAAGTAAATGGTGTTATAGTGGGAAGCGACTGTAACACCTTTATTTTTATATATAAGTATACATTTAATGGGTGCATAAAAAATACTGATTTATGTAATTTAGAAATCAGTACAGCCTAATTACTTTCTTGATTTTTTATAAGTATATGGTTTTTGTGATAAGGCTTTAGACAAAAAAATATTTTTCTAATGATAGAATTTGAATAAAAAATTATAGCAAGATAAAGTATAAGAACTTTATCTTGCTATAAAATATCCTCTAAAGTATATTTGCTAAATTCATCAACAAAAGAATTAATAGATGATGATAATATTGCTTTTAATTTACATTTTGAAGTGGAACAAGTATGTTTTGCACTTGAAAAACATTCAGATACAGATATACTTTCCTCTGTAATTATTAATATTTTTCCAAGGTTTATGTCTTTAGGCTCCAACCCAAGTTTTAAGCCACCATTTCTTCCTTTAGTTGATATTACATATTCAGTTTTACCTAGCCTATGAACGATTTTCTTTAAATGATGTTCAGATATTTCAAGGTTAGATGCCAATTCTTCCACAGTGCATATTTTATCTTGATTCTTAGCTAAATATATTAAAATTCTAAAAGCATAATCTGAAAACTTAGATAAGTTCAAATTTTCACATCCCTTCTTTAGTTTCATTATACCTTATAATAAAAAAAAGTAAATTGGTTAAAAATAAAATGTGCATTTGTATTGCACATTAAAAAAACCTGTGCTAATATTAAGGTGTATTTAAAATGCACTTTAAAATTTATACATATAAAGAAATTATATATAAGAATTACATTTATGGAGTTTAGACAGGTGTTCTGTGAAAAACATAGTTAATTAAATATTAGTTAGATAGGAGAATTGTTATGGATAAGAGTTTGTTAAAAGTGTGTGATTTAAGAATTGAAGCAGATGATAAAGAGATTTTAAAAGGATTAAATCTTGAAATAAATAAAGGTGAAGTTCACGTAATAATGGGACCAAATGGAGCTGGTAAATCTACTCTAGCCAATGCCCTTTTAAATAATCCTAAATATAAAAGATTGAGTGGAGATATAGAATTCGAAGGTGAAAACATAAATGAATTAAAGACTGATGAAAGAGCTAAAAAAGGTTTATTTTTATCATTCCAATACCCAGAAGAAATTCCAGGAATTACTGTAGAGAATTTCTTAAAGTATGCTAAGAGAACTACAGATGGAAATGTGCTAAAACATTTTAAGTTTGACTTAGATTTAAAGAACAATATGAAGGAATTAAAAATAGATGAAAGCTATGCAAGCAGATATTTAAATGTAGGATTTTCAGGTGGAGAAAAGAAGAAAAATGAAATACTGCAAATGTTAACTTTAAAGCCAAAGTTGGCAATTTTAGATGAATCAGATTCTGGACTCGATGTTGACGCTATAAGAATTGTTTCTAAAGGTATTAAAATGTTCTCAAATGAAAACAATGGAGTTTTAATTATTACTCATAATACAAAAATATTAGAAAATTTAAAACCTGATTATGTTCATGTATTAGTAGATGGAAGAATAGTTAAAACCGGAGATGGAAGTTTAGCTAATGAAATTGAAGAAAAGGGTTATGAATCTTTTAAAGAAAATGTAGCTATATAAAGGTGGTGAAATAAGATGGAAAACAAAAAGAAGACTTATATAGATGAAATGGATAGAGGAATCTATGATGTTAAAAATGAAGACAGCTTTAGTTTTAAATCTGAAAAAGGCTTAACAAAAGATATAATTGAAACTATTTCAGAAGAAAAAAATGAAGCCAAATGGATGAGAGATTTTAGATTAAGATCTTTAGAAATATATAATAAATTGAAATTACCAACATGGGGACCATCCTTGGATGAGTTAGATATGGATAACATTGTAACCTATGTAAGGCCAAAGAGCAGCTTAGTTGGTTCTTGGGATGAAGTGCCTGAGGATATAAAGAAAACTTTTGATTTACTAGGAATTCCAGAAGCTGAAAAGAAATCACTTGCTGGAGTTGGAGCACAGTATGACTCAGAAGTAGTTTACCACAGTATAAAAGAAGATTTAGTAAAACAAGGCGTAATTTATACTGATATGGAAACAGCATTAAGAGAACATGAGGATTTAGTTAAAGAATATTTTATGAAGTGTGTTACACCTAATGATCATAAATTTGTTGCACTTCATGGAGCTGTTTGGTCAGGAGGATCTTTTGTGTATGTTCCTAAAGGGGTTAATGTAGACATACCGCTACAATCTTATTTCAGATTAAATTCACCTGGAGCAGGACAATTTGAACATACACTAATTATTGTAGATGAAGGAGCAAAGCTTCATTTTATTGAAGGCTGCTCAGCTCCAAAGTATAGCGTTACAAATTTACATGCAGGCTGTGTTGAGCTCTATGTAAAAGAAGGCGCAACACTAAGATATAGTACAATAGAAAACTGGTCAAAGAACATGCTTAACTTAAACACTAAGAGAGCAATTGTTGAAAAGAATGGAACAATAGAATGGGTATCAGGTTCTTTTGGTTCACAAATATCGATGCTATATCCTATGAGTATACTAAAAGGTGAAGGAGCAAGAGCAGAATTTACAGGTGTATCTTTTGCAGGTAAGGGACAAAACTTAGATACTGGAGCAAAGGTTATACATGCCGCACCAAACACTTCTTCTACTATAAACTCAAAATCAATTTCAAGAAACGGTGGAAAAGCTACTTATAGAGGAGTGTTAAAGGTAAATTCAAACGCCTATAATTCAAAATCTATGGTATCCTGTGAATCTCTAATGTTAGATAATAAATCAAAATCAGACACTATTCCAGTAATTGATTTATTAAATGATGATGTTGAAATTGGTCATGAAGCAAAAATAGGTAAGATAAGTGATGATTCTATTTTCTACCTTATGACTAGAGGAATAAGTGAAGATGAAGCTAAATCTATGATAGTAAGAGGGTTTGTGGAACCTATATCAAAAGAATTACCATTAGAATATGCAGTAGAAATGAACAATTTAATCAACATAGAATTAGAAGGAAGCATAGGGTAGGTGAGAGAAATGAAGGCTATACAATTTAATAATTTAAATAAAACTCCAATAAGAACTAAAAGCTGGGTTAATATTAATGATATAAGCCTTGGAGAATTAAATATTGGAGAAATTAAAAAGTTCGATAACGTAGAAATCAAGGGCTTAGAAGGCGTTGATATTCAAAAGTTAGAAAATGATAAAATATTAACTTTATATAGAGAGTTTCAATATGGAGTCAGTGAAGATTTAATAAACCAAGGTAAAGAAGGTTTCAACCAAGGTTATGTAATAACAATAGGTAGAAATATAAAAACTGAAGAACCAATAATTATAGAATTTAATATGGATAAAGATAACAGCTCTTTAGTAGATAATTTAATAATTGTTGGAGAAGAAAATTCTAAAGCTTCTATTATAGTAAAGTATAAATCTTTGGATGATTCAATTGGTTATCATAATGGAATTTGTACTATATATTCAAAGAAGAATAGTGAAATTAAACTAACTAAAGTGAATTTTTTAAATGAAAATACCGTTCATTTCGATTCTAATGTTTCAGATATTGAAGAAGATGGAAAGGTTGATTTTATATCAGTAGACCTTGGAGGACAATATAGTATTTACAATTATCATGGAGATTTAATAGGTGATAAATCAGCTGCCAATATAAATTCTATTTATTTAGGAAATAAAGATAAACTTATAGACATTAATTACATTATTACTCACAAAGGTCAAAGAAGTAATTCTAATATAAATGTTAAAGGAGCACTTCAAGGAAAAGCTAGAAAGTCTTTCAAAGGAACTTTGGATTTTAAAACTGGTGCATCTAAAAGTGTTGGTGCAGAAGATGAATATTGTATGCTCCTTTCAAAAGAGGCTAGAGCTAAAGCAATGCCAGTGCTATTATGTGCAGAAGATGATGTTTCAGGAGAACATGCAGCATCTTCAGGAAGAATTGATGAAAACAAGTTATTTTATTTGATGTCCAGAGGATTAAGTTATGATGAAGCTAAGATTGTTATTGTTAGAGCTGCATTTAATCCAATAATAGATTCAATTGGTGATAATGACGTTATAGAAGAAATATTACAAGAAGTAGACAGGGGACTTAAAAATGAATAATATAGATTTTTTGAAAGATTTCCCTGTTTTGAGGGCAAACGAAAATGGAGAAAGATTAGTTTATTTAGATAGCGGTGCTACAACTCAAAAGCCTGTTCAAGTTTTAGAGGCTATTGAAAACTACTATAAAGTAAGTAATGCAAATCCTCATAGAGGTGCTTATAAGTTAAGTATTGATGCAACTCAAGCCTATGATGATTCAAGAGAAAAGATTAGAAATTTTATTGATGCAGAATTTTCAAAAGAAGTTATTTTTACTAAAAATGCAACAGAAGGATTTAATCTTATAGCATCCTCTTATGGAATGAACAACATTAATGAAGGCGATGAAATTGTTATTTCAATTGCAGAGCATCATTCAAACCTTATTCCATGGCAGATTGTAGCTAGAGCCAAAAAAGCAACATTAAAATATATGTACGTAAATGAAAACGGAGAAATTCCAGAAGAAGAAATTAAAGAGAAGATTACTGAAAGAACTAAACTAGTGAGCATAACACAGGTATCAAATGCACTTGGTACTATAAATCCAGTAAAAGAGATTATAGAGTATGCTCATTCAAAAGGTGCTAAAGTAATTGTAGATGGATCACAAAGTGTACCACATATGAAGGTAAGTGTAAGAGACTTAGATGCAGATTTTTTAGTATTTTCAGGACACAAACTTTTAGGCCCAATGGGAATTGGCGTAGTTTACGGCAAGAAGGAGCTTTTGGAAAGCATGCCACCATATATAGTTGGTGGAGATATGATTGAATATGTTTATGAGCAGGAAGCAACCTTTGCAGAATTGCCATCTAAGTTTGAAGGTGGTACTCAAAACGTTGAGGGTGCTGTAGGGCTTGCAGCAGCTATTGATTATCTAGAAAATATAGGAATAGATAAAATAGATGAAATGGAAAGAGAACTTACAAGTTATGCACTTGAAAAATTCCAAGAACTGCCTTATGTAAAGCTATATGGGCCTAAGGATTTAAGCAATAGAGGTGGAATTATTTCTTTTGACATAGAGGGCGTTCATCCTCATGATGTTGCTTCAGTTTTTGATTCTCATGGTGTTGCAATAAGATCAGGCAATCATTGTGCTCAGCCATTAATGAGATATATGGGTATAAATGCAACCTGCAGAGCTAGTTTCTACTTTTATAATACAAAAGAAGATGTAGATAAGTTAATAGAAGCAACAAAGAAAACATATGAAATGTTTTTAAAATGGAGGTAATTTAGATGGATTTAAATGCTATTTATACAGAACTTATTATGGAGCACAGCACTTCTAAGCATAATAAGAGAAACTTAGATAATCCAGATATTAAGGAAAAGGGTCATAATCCTAGCTGTGGAGATGAAATTACTTTAGAACTTAAATTAAACAATGGTGTTATTGAAGATTTAGCTTTCACTGGGCAAGGATGTGCAATATCTCAAGCATCTACATCAATTATGATAGATTTGATAAAGGGTAAAAATATCGAAGAAGCATTAAAGCTTACAGAAACTTTTATTGGAATGATTAAAAGAGAAATTAAAGATGATGAAGAATTATATGCGTTAGAAGATGCTATGGCCTTTAAAAATATTTCAAACATGCCAGCAAGAGTTAAATGTGCAGTTTTAGCATGGCATACTTTGAAGGAAGCTTTGGAAAAATAATTATTATTAGATAGTATAGAAACTAGACCTTATTTAAAATCAAACGAAATGTAAAATGTTATTTTCAGTCAAGTAAAAACTTTAAATTCGTATATAAATATAGAAAAAGCTAGTGCCTATTTTTTTATTAATATGAAAGTTGTGGTATGTGAAAAATATAAATTTGAACATTTTAAAAGTTATAATACTCTCATGTATTTCCGTTGGAAACATACGAATAAGTGAGAATATTATAACTTTTGTTTATTTAATCTAAAATCATATTATCATTTGAAAAACATGGAATTACTTCATTGAAAAATACATACTATCAAAATTTTTTAGTAATACTATAAATGAAGATAGAATTAATAATTAACAATATAGAAACAAAGAGAAAATGAGGTAAATACAATGAGAAAAATGAAAACTATGGATGGTAACACAGCTGCTGCATATATGTCATATGGATTTTCGGAAGCAGCAGTGATTTTTCCGATAACTCCATCATCACCAATGGCAGAACATGTGGATGAATGGGTTGCACAAGGGAAAAAAAATATTTTTGGGCAACCGTTAAAAGTTGTTGAAATGCAGTCAGAAGCAGGAGCAGCTGGTGCACTGCATGGTTCGCTTCAAGCAGGTGCATTAACAACAACATATACAGCATCCCAAGGATTACTATTAATGATTCCTAATATGTACAAAATAGCAGGAGAATTGCTGCCATGTGTCATACATGTAGCTGCTAGAGCAATTGCAACATCAGCACTGAGTATATTTGGAGATCATCAAGATGTTATGGCAGCAAGGCAAACCGGGTTTGCAATGCTTGCAGAAGGATCTGTTCAAGAAGTAATGGATTTAAGTGGAGTGGCGCATTTAGCTACTATAAAATCACGAATACCTTTTATGAATTTTTTTGATGGATTCAGAACATCTCATGAAATTCAAAAAATAGAGGTAATTGAACCAGATGAACTTGTTAAGGTACTAGATTATAAGGCGCTTGATGAATTTAGAAAAAGAGCTTTAAATCCAAATCATCCTGTTATAAGAGGAACTGCTCAGAATCAAGATATTTACTTTCAAATGCGCGAAGCTGTAAATAAATATTATGATGATGTTCCGGAAATTGTTGAACAATATATGACTGAGATTACTAGGCTTACAGGTAGATCATATCATTGTTTTGATTATTATGGAGCACATGATGCTGATAGAATTATAATTTCTATGGGGGCAGTAAATGATGTTATAGAAGAAACTGTAGATTTTCTAAATAATAATAAACAAAGAGTAGGGCTTGTAAAAGTGAGGTTATATAGGCCGTTTTCAGTGGATAAACTATTGAAGGCTATTCCAAAGACTGTAAGAAAAATTGCAGTTTTAGATAGAACGAAAGAACCAGGGTCAGTTGGAGAGCCACTTTATCTAGATGTATCAAGAGCATTTTTCGGAATGGATAATGCTCCGATTGTTGTTGGTGGAAGATTTGGACTTGGATCAAAAGATCCAACACCAGCTCATATTGCTGCGGTCTATGATAACCTATTTTTAGATGTACCAAAAAATAACTTTACAATTGGAATAATTGATGATGTTACAAATACATCTTTAAGAACATTTGAACATATAGATGCCACTCCTGATGGAATTACATCATGCAAATTCTGGGGTTTAGGATCAGATGGTACAGTTGGTGCGAATAAAAGTGCAATTAAGATTATCGGAGATAATACAGATATGTATGCTCAAGGATACTTTGATTACGATTCTAGAAAATCAGGAGGACTTACAGTTTCGCATTTAAGATTTGGTGATAAGCCAATTAAATCTAGATATCCAATTGATAGACCGGATTTTGTTGCGTGTCATAATCAATCTTATGTGTATAAATATCATGTAATTAGAGGGTTAAAAAAGAATGGTAAATTTATATTAAATACAATTTGGACGCCCGAAGAATTGGATGAGAGATTACCAGCATCTATAAAAAGGTATATTGCTCAAAATCATATAGAATTTTATATAATAAATGCAGTTAGAATCGCTCAAGATGTTGGCCTTGGAGGAAGAATAAACATGATAATGCAAGCTGCATTCTTTAAAATAGCAAACATAATTCCAGTTGAAGATGCTATTAAATTTTTAAAAGAAGCAGTTGTTAAATCATATGGTAATAAAGGCGAAAAAATTGTTAATATGAATCACGCAGCAATAGATGCAGGGTTAGAAGGAATAACTAAAATTAAGGTTCCTTATAGTTGGAATACTGATTTAGACGATAAACTTGAGCTTGATGAGAATTTTCCAGAATTCATTAAAGAAATTACTAGGCCAATGAATAGGTTAGAGGGCGATTCAATGCCAGTGTCCCATTTCGTAAAAGCAGGAATACAAGATGGTACTTTTATGTCTGGAACAACGTCTTATGAAAAGAGAGGAATAGCTGTAAATGTGCCTGAGTGGATACCAGAAAACTGCATTCAATGTACACAATGTTCATATATATGTCCACACGCTACAATTAGAGCATTCTTGCTAAATGAAGATGAAAAAGAAAAGGCTCCCGAAGGCCTAAAAGTATTAGATGCAAAAGGAATAAAAAGTAATGAAAAGGTATATTTCTCAATTGGTGTTACTCCGCTTGATTGTACTGGATGTGGTAATTGCGCACAAGTATGTCCAGCACCAAGTAAAGCATTAGTAATGAAATCACAAGATAGTCAACACGAGCAAATTGAAGCTTGGAATTATTATATGGAAAGAGTTAAACCTAAAAATCCGCTAAATAAATACACTCTTAAAGGAAGCCAATTTGAAAGACCATTACTTGAGTTTAATGGAGCATGTGCAGGTTGCGGTGAAACTCCATATGCAAGGCTTGTTACACAATTATTTGGTGATAGAATGATGATTGCAAATGCCACAGGGTGCTCATCAATTTGGGCAGCAGGGTCATATGAAATGGCATATACAATTAATGAACATGGTCATGGACCAGCATGGGCAAATTCATTGTTTGAAGATAATGCTGAGTTCGGATATGGAATGTATTTAGGTGTTAAAACAATAAGAGAAAGAATAGCGAATAATGTTGATATCGCCCTTGAAAGTAATATGTCAGAGGAAACTGAAACTGTTCTTAAAGAATGGTTAGATAATAAGGATATTGGGGATGGAACAAGAGAAAGGGCAGAAAGGTTAGTTGAAGTTCTTGAAAAAGAAAATAGTGAAATTGCTAAAGAGATATTAAAGGATAAAGAATATTTCGTAAAAAGGTCACAGTGGATATTTGGAGGAGATGGTTGGGCTTATGATATAGGCTATGGAGGTCTAGATCAAGTGATAGCAATGAATGAAAATGTAAATATATTAGTATTCGATACAGAAATTTACTCAAATACTGGTGGTCAGTCATCAAAATCAACTCCAACAGCAGCAATTGCAAAATTTGCTGCATCTGGGAAGAGGACGAAGAAGAAAGATTTAGGAAGAATGGCAATGACATATGGATATGTTTATGTAGCCCAAGTTTGTATGGGAGCAGATAAGAATCAAACTATTAAAGCTATAACAGAAGCAGAAGCATATGATGGTCCTTCATTGATAATAGCATATTCTACATGCATTAATCATGGAATAAAAGTAGGAATGTCAAATACTCAAGAGGAAGAAAAGAAGGCAGTTGATTGTGGATATTGGCATCTTTATAGATATAATCCAGCATTAAAGGGAGAAAAGAATCCATTTATATTAGATTCTAAAGATCCAAAAGAAGATTTTAAAGACTTCTTAATGGGTGAAGTAAGATATGCATCCCTTGCTAAAGCATTTCCAGAGGAGTCAGAAAAATTGTTTGAGAAAACAGAATCTGAAGCGAAAGAAAGATTAGAAATTTATAAAAGATTGGCAAATCAACAATAATTTTATAAAAAGTAATAAATACAAAAGGTTGTAATTTAAATTTAATAGAAAATAACATACTAACTTCTTAATCAGAAGTTGATATGTTATTTTTTTTATAAATATTCTTTACGAATAATTTATTATATATGTAAATATTATTAAATATAAATAGTATAAAGGAGTTAAGTGTGTATAAATTAAAAGAACTGAATATTGTACACATTAAAATATTATATATAGAAGTCGTTCATAAGGATTCCGAAGAGATACATGGAGGAGTTTAAATGAAAAAAAATATATTGATGGAAAGAATTTTTCATGATATTAATTATGATAATTATGTTGTACAGTATCAAGGAGATATTGAAGCTGAGATTTCTAAAATACCAGATTACTATGTTACAGTAATCAATGATAGATATGCCGTTGTATCTGTTAAAAAAGATGTTGAAATCAATATGGGAAATGAACCATATATTTCATCAATTGTATATGTTATTCCTGCAGAATTTTATACTTTACAAGATATTTCACCAGTAGATGCGTCTCAAGCTAGCTTTTTACAAACCGGATCTCAATTGAATTTAACAGGAAAAGGTGTAAATGTAGCAATTATCGATTCGGGTATTGATTATCTTAGCGAAGAGTTTATGGATGCTAATGGAGAAACAAGAATTGAAAATATTTGGGATCAAACATTGATAAGTAATGCCGAAAACGGTTCGGAATCTGTACCGTTTGGGGTATTATTTGATAGAAATAAAATAAATGATGCTATAAGAGCAAGTAGGGAGGGAGGATCTCCAGATGATATAGTTCCAAGCAGAGATGAAATTGGACATGGGACGAATATGGCTGGAATAATTGGAGCTAGTGGAAAGAATCCGAATTTAAGGGGTGTTGCACCAGACTGTAATTTTGTAGTAGTAAAACTTATAAGAGATTTTTCGTATGAGGTCCAGTTTCCAGACGTAATAGTTCCTGTGTTTAATATAACTGCTATTTTTGCAGCATTGCAATATGTGTATGAATATGCTTTAACTACCAACAAACCAATGGTTATATATTTTCCTCTTGGAAGTAGTTTAGGAAATCATAAGGGAGAAGGGATACTGGAAGACTTTATAGATGCAATATCAAGCAATGGAGGAATAGCGGTAGTTACTGGTACTGGAAATCAGAGGGATGCTGGCGGCCACACATCTGGTTCAGTAACTCAGATTGTTGGAGTGCAATCACCTGGTGCTGGGGTTGCGGAGTTAGAAGCGTCACCTGAACAAAAAAATATATGGGTGCAAATATGGGCTGATTTGCCTAACATAATGACGGTTGAAATAGTTTCACCATCAGGGGAAAGTTCTGGGATATTGAGTTTAATAATTAATTACACCATAAATCATACTTTTATTTTTGAGAAGACCTCAATTAGAGTTAATTTTTATTTTCCAGAAGAAGTAACTGGAGATGAGTTGATAAGGATAAGATTTTATAATTTGCAGCCTGGTATATGGAGAATCAGAATACAGGCGAATTATATTTCTAATGGAAGATTTAATGCTTGGATACCACAAAAGGGGCTAACAGTTGGAGATACGAGATTTAGTTTTTCAGATCCATTTGGAACTATAACAAATCCAGGAAACTCAATATACGCTATAACTGTAGCGGCATATAATCAAAATAATAACAATATTGTTGATTTTTCTGGTATGGCCTTTTTAGAATCCTACACTGATAGAATAGATGTTGCAGCAGGTGGAATAAATGCACTAACGGTTGCCCCGAATAACACAACGGCAGTAGTAAGCGGAACTAGTGTATCAGCGGCTGTCGTATCTGGAGTTTGTGCTATGCTATTTCAATGGGGGATTGTAAATGGAAATGAACCTAATATGTATGCACAAACTATTAAAGCATATCTTGCAAAAGGAGCAATGGCGAGAAGTGGAGATATTACTCCAAATCCATATTGGGGTTATGGCATATTGAATGTACCAAGGATTTTTGAAAATATGACATAGAGAAAGAGTAATTAAAGCAATATTTTAATTATCTTTTTAGAGACTTATTCTTAATTGAGTAAGTCTTTTATTTTATTAAAGAAAAATATTGTTATTCTTTATTAGATTAGTGGCAATTTATATAAGAAAAGCTAACAATATGTATAAATAAGTATTAAATGTAATCGATTAATGTTATAATTAGTTAAGGAATAATGTCAAGTTAAGGAGATGAGGAATATGAATAGGACTTATGTTGGAAAATATTTAGATGAATGTTTAAATAATGCTTCAAAAGAATTAAATGTTGCAGAGGAAGACCTAAACTATAAAATAATTAAGGACAATCATTCATTTATCAATAAAAAAGTTGAAATAGAAGTTATGGATGTTGATTTATATTCCTCAAGTTCTAATAATAATCTAAATTATACGGAAGATTTCACGAAAGATGTTGCTAAGAAAAGAGTTGTAACTAATGAGGATAATGTAATTAACAATGATGAAAATGGAGTTAAAGTAGAAAATGGTAATGTAGTAGTAATAGAAGGTTTAAGCAAAGTAGATAAAGAACAGATAACAATTAAACCTTGTGAAAAAATCAAACTTTTTATTAATGGAGAACTATGTAGTGAAAAAGGACCATATGAAATAACTCAATCTGATAAGATAGATTATATAGGGGAGAAAATAGAACAAGTAAAGAAAATATCAGTGAATATTTCAGTGGATAAAATGAAAGGATATATAAAGGTAGAATATAAACCAGCATACGTATATAAACTTAGGGATAAGCCAATGGCTAAAGATTTGATTCTTAAGGCGATGAAGGTAGAGGAAGATTATCCTAAAAAATATACATTAACAGAAATAAAGGAAATATTAAGGCAAAACAAGATAACTGATGGAATAATATATAAAAATCTTATAGAAGCATGCGCATTAGGAAATGGAGAAGAGACGTTAATAGCTGAAGGTATTGGTGCTATTGATGACACGCCAAATGAAATTAAAGTGTTATTTGATATTGGAGAAAAGAGGATAGTGAATGAAAACTCAAATGAAAAGATAGATTATAGGAATGTATATTCTATATCTAGTATAACTGAAGGACAAGTTCTGGCAGAAATAATTCCAGGTAAAAATGGGCAAGATGGTAAAAATATATGTGGTGAAGTATTAAAGAAAAAAACTGTGAAAAGTAGACCTATAAAAATAGGCGATGGATGTAAAGTTGAAGGAAATAGTATAATTGCCACTAAAACTGGCAGGCCATCATCTAAAAATGGAATTTTGAGTGTAAATAGTTTATATAATATTCAAGATGTAGATATAAAATCCGGGAATATATTTTTTGTTGGAGACGTTTATATTAAAGGTAATGTTAAAGAGGGAATGAAAGTTAAATCGGGAAATTCTTTAACTATCGAAAAAAATGTTGACATATCTACCATAGTGGCAGGAGGAGAAATTAATATCAAAGGAAGCGTGATTAAATCAACTGTTCTTACTGGACAAGTAGATATGGAAAAGAAAATGTATTTGGAAAAGTTAAATGAATATAAAGATATCATATCAAAACTTATAAGTGCGGTTGAAAAGTTAAATGAGTCTAGCAATAACTCTAAAAAAATTTCTGAATTGGTTAAAATTCTTATAGAAAACAGGTATAAATCTATACCTAAATTGTCTTTAAATATAATAACTCATAGTATTTGTGAAGATAGTGATAATAATGATTTAGTAAGTTTTATAAGAAGTAAAATGATGGGATTAAACTTATCAAAAATAGAATCAATAGAGGATTTAAGAAATCTTGAAGAGTTAATAACCAATGAAATAGAACTGTTAGAAGATAATATGATAATTCCAGCAGACATATATATAGGCTATTGTCAGGATTCTTTAATAAAATCTACAGGAAATATTATTATAAAAGATAAAGGACAATATGTTTCTAATTTAACAGCACTAAATGATATTATTTTTTTACGTGATGATTCAGTAGCCAGAGGGGGCGTTATATCAGCAAGAGGAAATATTAAACTTGGAATAGTTGGGAGTCCTTCGGGGGTAACAACCAAATTGGAAGTGTTGCAAGGAGGAATTATAACTGCAAAAATTGCATATAGCAATACAGTTTTTTGCTTTGGAGAAAGATTAAAAACATTAGATGCCTCAAGTAAAGATATTAAGGCATATGTCAATAAAGAAGGAGAAATAATAATTGAGAAGTTTGTACTGTAAAGAATTATAGATTTTCTCATGTGTGTTGATAGGATTTCAAATTTTTACTTTGATTATTTAGGTGAACATTTATTCAATTAAAACATACTATAATATAAAATGAATTTTCTTCTCTAAAGTTTGGAGGAAAAATATGAGATATGAAAAAATTGAATTAACGTATTCGTATAATTCACTAGAACCATACATTGATGAAGAAACTGTAAAAATACACTATACTAAACATCTTCAAGGATATGTTGATAAACTAAATAATGTGCTTAAGGGATATGAGAAATTTACAGAGGGAAAAACCTTAGAGCAAATACTTTCAAATCCAAATAAAATACCTAAAAAAATTTATCGCGATGTTATAAATCAAGGTGGAGGTGTATTAAATCACAATTTATATTTTTCAATTCTTTTCCCTTATCCTAAAAAGGAACCTGAAGGGAAACTACTTAACGAAATAGTTAGTACTTTTGGTTCACTAGAAATGTTAAAGAAGCTTGTTAGCGAAACTGCAATAAATAAATTTGGATCAGGCTATGGCTGGCTAGTTAAAGATAAACGTGGTAAGCTGAAAGTTGCAAATAGTTCAAATCAGGATACACCTCTAAGTTTCGGATTTACTCCAATACTAACAATAGATGTTTGGGAGCACTCGTATTATCTGAAATATAAAAATTTACGTGGAGATTACGTTAAAAACATATGGAATTTAATTGACTGGGCGCGAGTTGAGGAATTGTATAAGAATGATAATTTGGTTTGATTTTAATTTCCGTCAATAAAGAGAGCTTTACTTTAGTTAAAGTTCTCTTTTATATATGTACTAAAATAAAATCAAGATGGTATATAGTAAATTATTATACACAATTCGTAAAATAAGAATTATAATAAAGGAAAATTTAAAATTAATTTTGGGGTAAGGAGAATACATATGACGGAATTAAAAAAAATATCAGGACCAAGATTAAAGAGTTTATTAGAAGAAAATATAAATGTTAAAGAGAAACTCATAAATGAAAAATATTTAACAAATACTTTAGTTAGGAATAGTTGTCTAGAATATATGAATGAAGAAAGGGTAGAAATTAGCGGATGTAGGTTTGAAAATGTTGTGCTTAGGGAGTGTTGTTTAAGAAATGTAGACTTAGTAGATATAATATTTGAAAATTGTGATTTATCAAATATTGATTTTTCAAATGGAAGTATACATAGAGTAGAATTTAATAATTGCAAGCTTTTAGGATCTGATTTTAGTGATAGTAGTATACAAGAGGTTCTTTTTAAAGATACAGTTAGCAGATACTCAAACTTTGGATATTCAAAGGTCAAGAATGTAAAATTTCAGGAATGTGATATGCAAAGTAGTATGTTTTTGGAATGTAGCTTTACGTATGTTGCATTTAATGGATGTGATTTAGCTAACTCTGAGTTTACTAATACTCCTCTTAAAAAAGTAGATTTTAGAGAAAATAATATATCGGACATATCGTTAACTGGAAAAGAGCTAAAAGATGCTATTGTATCTCCTATGCAGGCAGTTGAGCTAGCAAGATTTCTTGGTGTAATAGTTAAATAAGTATTATTTCCGTTAAAGTAAAATTGTCTATAGGTGATTTATTTTTCGACTTTAAAGATTAGATTTTTTAAAAGTTAGGGTATTAGTTTCGAAATGTTTTGGAAATATTGATAAACGTATAGAGAGTGATATAATGATTGTAATGTAAAATTAATTTAGGAGGAACAATAAGTGGAAAAGATAGCATTAATTACTGATAGTGCATCGGATATAAGCATCGAGTTATTAGAAGCAAACCAAATAAGGCTTTTGCCATTTAAAATTATATATGCAGATAAGGAATATGAGGATAGAATTGATATAACTCCCCAATTTATGTATGAAAGATTAAAAACAGAAATTCCTAAAACATCGTTACCGAGTATTGAAAAAATAACAAGCGTTCTGAAAGATGTTGTTAGTGAGGGATTTACGCATGCAATAATAATAACTATTTCATCTGCATTTTCAGGAACATATAATGCAGTAAGACTAATTTGTGAGGAGTTCAAGGAGCTGAAAACTTTTGTTTTTGATTCTAGAACATTAACAATGGCAGAAGGTGCAATGGTTTTGGAAACTTCAAGGTTAATTAGAGAAGGTAAAACATTTAATGAAATAATTGAAATTCTACCTACATACAGAGAGAAGATAGATTTATTTTTTACAATAGATACTTTAGAATATCTTCAAAAAGGAGGAAGGATTGGCAAAGTGGCAGGAACAATAGGGGAGTTTTTGAATCTTAAGCCAATAATAACCGTAGCAGAAGATGGAACATATAGAACTGCAGCTAAAGTTAGAGGTTCAAAGCAAGCTGTATCTAAATTAACCAGTATATTTAAAATGTATTTAGAAAAAGGTAAATATAAAGCCTGGATTTTAGATGGAAATGGTTTTGATAAGGTACAAAACCTATACTGTTTGATAAAAGATTTACCCAATGTAGTTGAGTGTACAATAGCTGGAACAATTGGTCCAGCGCTTGGGGTAAATACAGGACCAGGACTTGTAGGACTCGCAATTGAGAGAATAGATGAATAAGAGGTATTATAAATAAACTTCTAGTAAGTTAAGTGAAATTAAATTTCTAACTTACTAGAAGTTTAATTTTTGCATATAAATATTTTTTAGTATATAGGAAAAACTAGTATTTATAAAAATAAAGAAAAACAGGAGGAATTAAAATGGATTTTCCAACATCTTTTCCAAAACAAGAACAAAAGGAACAGCCAGGACTGGAGTATGAAATGAATCCAGCTCCAATATATGATGATCCAAGTTATAATAAAAAAGGAGATATATTAAAGGACAAGATTGCAGTAATTACTGGAGGCGATAGTGGAATCGGAAAGGCTGTTGCTATAGCATATGCAAATCAAGGTGCTGACATAGTGATTGCTTATTATAATGAAAATAAAGATGCAGAAGAAACAAAAAAAATAATAGATAATATAGGCAGAAGATGTACCTTAATTAAAGGTGATATAAGTGATCCTAATTTTTGTAATAATGTTTTAGAAAAAACTATTAAAGAATATGGAAAAATAGATATATTAGTTAATAATGCAGCAGTTCAATATGAAAGTGCAGATTTCAAGCAAATAAGTGACGAGCAATTTGATAAGACATTTAAGACAAACGTATATGGAACATTTTATATGACAAGGGCAGCATTAAATCATTTGAAAGCAGGTGGATGCATAATAAATACTGCTTCAATAACTGCATATAAGGGAAATGAAACATTAATTGATTATTCAATGACTAAAGGTGCTATAGTTACATTAACAAGATCTTTATCTACCGCATTAGCAAAAGGGAAAACTAATATAAGAGTAAATGCTGTTGCACCTGGGCCAATCTGGACACCATTAATTCCAGCAAGCTTTGATGAAAAAAAGGTTGAGAAATTTGGATCGGATACACCATTGGGAAGAGCAGGACAGCCAGTAGAGTGTGCTGGAGCATACGTATTTTTAGCTTCACAATGTGCTTCATATATCACAGGGCAAGTAATCCATGTTAATGGTGGAGAAATAGTAAATGCGTAGATAAACAAATATTTGTATAATGTTTTTGAAGAACAATTTTACATAAATTATATTAAGAAATTTATATGGGAAGCTTACTTTTAAAGCTGCGAAACTAGTAGTAAAATTTATTATATGATTTACATAGATTAAAATTATACTTTGTAACATCATAAAATGTTGATTAGAAAATCTAGAGTCAGGAATAAAATCTTGGCTCTTTTGATTTAAGTGATGTTTCTATAGAAAGTAAAATATATTAATGAGAAATGCTAAAAGAATAATACTAGCATTTATGTTTGCGGAAACCATAGATTAAAATATACTATTTATCAACATAAGACAGTAGCTAGAGTTATGGCATCAAATAGATAGGTATATATGTGATGGCGGTTTAAAAGGCAAATTAAAATAAAAAATCTTGACTACACATAGATGAATATCTATACTATATACATAGATTAGTAAAATGGCT
Organism: Clostridium sp. YIM B02569; assembly: GCF_022320765.1. Lineage (NCBI taxonomy): Bacteria > Bacillati > Bacillota > Clostridia > Eubacteriales > Clostridiaceae > Clostridium > Clostridium sp. YIM B02569. The sequence goes on from NZ_JAKJJX010000016.1 coordinate 96,369, forward strand.
AATATTGAAAAAGGAGTTAAATGTGTGTAAGAAATATGATAAGAATGGAAGAATTTTAAAGGCACTTTCAGATCCTAATAGGCTAAAAATAATAGACTTATTATCTTGTGGAGAAAAATGTGCGTGTGAGATATTAGAGAGCTTTGAATTTACACAACCTACTTTATCGCATCATATGAAGGTATTAATAGATTGTGGGTTGGTTAAAGCAAGAAAAGATGGAATTTGGAACTTGTACAAGTTAAACACAAGTAATTGTAACAGATTAGTGCTGTTTTTACTTAATCTAATTACAGAAAATGAGGATTGCGTACAAATTGATAAGAAAAATGAAGATTCTAATTAAAAGTTAATATGAAAGTACGATTTTGTTAATCTTTATAATATACTAAATATAATGTACTTATTAAAAATAATAAAAATTTATAAAAACGGAGATGAAATGAGACAGATTGATTTAACTAAAGGAAAAACATTGAATGTTCTAACAACATTATCAGTACCAATAATGGGAAGTTCATTGCTACAATTTACATATAATCTGGTTGATATGCTGTGGGTTGGCGGACTTGGAAGTAATGCTGTAGCGAGTGTTGGATCAGCGAGTTTTTTCGTAGGCCTTGGATATTCTATAAACTCATTAGTAGTTATAGGAACAGGAATAAAAGTCGCACATTCTATAGGTAAAAAGGAAGAGAATGAGGTAAAAGAGTATATTAATGCGGGCCTTTTAATTAATGCAGTAATGTCGTTTATTTTTGGGTCTATACTTATTATATTAGGAAGAGCACTTGTGAATTTTTTAAATATAAATAATATTGCAGTTGAAAAAGATGCATATGAATTTTTAATTTTCAGTGGGCCTACAATAATTTTTGCATTTTTTAATCTTTTATATGCAAGGATATTGGGGAGCTTTGGAAATAATAAATTAGCATTTAACATAAACGTTGTAGGAGTAGTTGCAAATATAATATTAGACCCAATTTTTATTTATGCTGTAAAACTAGGAGTTGAAGGAGCAGCAATTGCAACAATGATTGCTAATATTATAATGTTTTTGTTATATTTATTTAGATCATCGGGAACACTTAGGTATAATTTTAGTGTAAAAATTGATTATAATAAGATAAAGGAAATAATAATTTTAGGATTTCCTATGGCTATACAAAGAATTCTATTTACTGTAATAAACATATTCCTTGCAAAAATAATAGCCATATTTGGATCAGATGCAATAGCTGCTCAAAAAATAGGACTTCAAATTGAATCTATTACATATATGGTTATTGGTGGTCTTCATGGTGCGATAGCTGCATTTACAGGTCAAAATTTTGGGGCTAAAAAATATAAAAGAATCAAAGAAGGGTATAACACTGCACTTAGGATAGGAATTGTATATTCTATTCTTATGGCATTTATATTCATGTTTTTTAGTACACCATTTGTTAAATTATTTGTTAAAGATCAGCAAACAATTGCAATAGCTAACATGTACTTACAAGTAGTAGCATTTTCTCAATTATTTAGTACTACAGAAACTGTATCTAATGGATTATTTACAGGTATAGGAAAACCTAAAATATCTTCAATTATAAGCGTTGTATTTACAGCACTACGAATACCAATGGCCTTAGCTTTAATAAAACCATTTGGTTTAAATGGCATTTGGATAAGTATTTCTATATCGAGTATTCTAAAAGGAAGTGTAGCTTATATATTATATATAATTGAGGTGAAAAGAAAATATAAATAGGAATTAATAAAATATATAGATAAAATTTATATGGGGAGGCAGTCAATGTTAAATGAACTTAAAGAATTATTTACACCTTTTGAATTATTAAAAGGTAATTATGGTATAGAAAGAGAAAGTTTAAGAGTAAATAATAAAGGGGAGTTATCAGTTAAAAGGCATCCAGCAGTGTTTGGTGAGAAAGTGGAAAACAAATATATAACTACGGATTTTGCTGAAAGTCAAATAGAAGTTATAACACCACCATTTAAAAATATAGAAGAAACATATAATTTTTCTAGAGTGCTATATGATATTGCTGCAATGGAAATTGAGGATGAATATTTATGGCCACAGTCTATGCCGGGAATAGTACCTACCGATGATAAAATTAGAATTGCAGAATATGGTGACAATGAAAAAGGTAGAGAAGCTAGACGTTACAGAGAAAATTTAATAAAAAAATATGGAGGTAAAAAACAGCTTATATGCGGTATCCATTATAATTTTTCCTTTGATGATGATTTCTTGAGAAAGTTATACTGTTTATATGAAAGACAGAACACTCATAAGATTTTTAGCGGAATATTTAATGAAAATCAGAAATTGGGATACAAGGAGTTTAAAAATAACTTATACTTAAAGGTTACAAGAAATTACTTGAGGTATAGGTGGATTATTATATATCTTTTAGGAGCAAGTGGAGTTGTTGACAAAAGCTATATGGGACCTTGTATGAATTCATCTAAAGAAATTGCACATGATAGTTTTTCAAATGAAGGGGCTTTGTCTTATAGAAATAGTGAATGTGGGTATAAGAATAAAATAGATCTATATCCTAATTATAATTCTGTTGATGAGCATATTGAAAGTTTAAGGAGCTTTGTAAGCGATAAGCTTATAGGAAGTCATAAAGAATTATATAGCTGTGTAAGGCTTAAACCAAAAGATCCAAGTGATTTCTTTAATTCACTTAGTAAAGATGGAATCCAATATCTAGAATATAGAAGTATTGATATTAATCCTTTTGAAAAAGGAGGAATAAGCTTAGATGATCTTTATTTTCTTCAAATATTTAATTTGTTTTTACTAATTAATGAAGAAACTGACTATGATAGATGGCAGGAAGAGGGAACAGAAAACCAAAATATAATTTCAAAACTAGGACAAAAAGATGTTTTATTAAAGAAAGATGGAGAGCTTATTTCCAAGGAGCATTGGGGAGTAGAAATATTAAATAATATAAGAGATATTAATGATAAATTGAATCTTGGCAAAGAAAGAATTATTGACTTGATGATCGAAAAAATTAAGAATAATCAACTAACATATGCTTACAAAATTGAAAAAAAAGTAAAAGAAGAAGGATATATCAATGCTCATTTAGATATAGCACAGAAATATAAAGAAGATTCTTATAAAAACAGATTTAAATTGGAAGGATATGAAGAATTAGAGCTATCTACTCAAATATTAATGAAAGAAGCCATTAAAAGAGGAGTAGAAGTTGAAGTTTTGGATAAATCCGAAAATTTCATATCACTTAGAAAGAATAATAAAGTAGAATATATTAAGCAAGCAACAAAAACATCAAAAGATAGTTATATAACTGCTTTAATTATGGAAAATAAGAGTGTGACTAAAAAGGTTCTTTCTGATAGTGGGATTAAAGTTCCAAAAGGAATTGAGGTAAATTCAATAGATGAGTCTTTTAATATAATAAAAGAATTTACTAAAAAGCCAGTTGTTATTAAACCAAAATCAACAAATTTTGGGATAGGTATAAGTATATTTAAAGAAGGCGCTGATGAAGAGAGTATTAAAAAGGCTTTTGAACTCGCATTTAAATATGATAATACAGTTCTCATAGAAGAATTTGTTAAGGGAAAAGAATATCGTTTTTTAGTTATAGACGGTAAAGTTGCAGGAATACTTCATAGAGTTCCTGCTAATGTTAAAGGGGATGGAGTCAGTTCTATTAAGGAACTAGTGGAAATAAAGAATCAGGATCCGTTAAGAGGTCATCACTATGTAACACCACTTGAAAAGATAATTTTAGATGAAAGTGCAGAATTATTTTTAAAGCAACAAAATAAAGATTTTAATTATATCCCTGAAGAAGACGAAATTGTTTATCTAAGAGAGAATTCAAACATAAGCACTGGAGGAGATAGTATAGATTATACTGATAGTATTCCTGAAAAGTTTAAAATAATAGCTGTAAATGCAGCGGATGCTGTAAACGCAAGAATTTGTGGAGTTGACATGATGCTTGAAAATTTTAACGACGAAAATTCTAATTACTCAATAATCGAACTAAATTTTAATCCTGCAATTCATATTCATTGCTATCCTTATAAAGGTACGGAAAGAGAAATTGGTGTAGAAATATTAAGGGTATTAAATTTCGTTTAAAATATAAAAATAAAGGAAGCTCTCAAAAGAGCTCCCTTTAATATAATTAGCTATAATTATAGAGATTCAACAGCTAAAGCTGATAATACTGCATTAGTTATAGTTAATCCAGCTGTTACAGAAATTAAGCTAGTTGGCTCAAGTTGAACTGTATAAGTCGTATTAGCATAAGCTGGATTGCAATCACAAAATTGAAAACTAAATGATTCAGATTCTAAGACACTAACTGTTTCAGCGAAAGTAAATGTTCCACCTATTGGTTGAGGAGCTCCATCACCAACTGTTTTTATTAATGTGAAATTTAAATTTACTAAAATATCTACAGGTAAAGAAATTATGCTAGTAAATGTTAAAAGCACTTTAGGATTACACATGTTAGTAGTATCTAGAGAAACACTAGCTACAGGTATAGGTCTAGATAATGGTGTTGAAATTATAGGCAATGGTCCAACTCCACCAGAACCAACATTTAGTAAAGCTCTACCAGGCTCTGGGGCACGATTGTAACATCTGCAACTAGGACGATTGTCAGAATAAGTGCAGCTAGGACGAGTATCGTAGCAATCATAATCATGTTCATTTTCACAAATAATATTCATAAATTACCTCCATACTATCATAAGTTTATCAAGTTTTTCTCCGTATAATTTAGTTGTAAGAGATTCTTTTTATATTATATTGTATGAGAAATGTATAAAAATGTGATGTATTAGAAAATCTAATATTTTATAAATTTTTATGAGTATAATAATTAAATGCAAAGGTATTTATATTTTAGGAATATACAAATTTAACTAATAATTTAAAAGATGAGGTGCGACTCAATGATAAAGAATGATTATATGAAAGAGATAGAGAATAATTTAACATTAACAAATGAAGAAGTAAGAAAGGATATAGTAAAGGGTGATATAGGAGAAGCTAAAGAAAAAATAAACAAAAAACTTAAGGCTCTCGTAGGAATCGATATAGGAACTATAGACATATTTTCTTTCAGCAGCATAGAAAGTTTTATAGGTAAAGAAACGCATTATAATGCAGAAAAATTTATAGCATTTGGAAGTCTTATGAAACTTCAAGGACTTATTAGCGATAAGGAAAATAATGAAAGCGCTAAAATTCAATATTATGAAAAGTCACTAGAAGGTTTTTATAAGGCTTATATTGAAGATGATGAGATAAATGAGAAATATCTTTATGAAGCAACAGAAGTAGCAGATGAATTAATTAATTATGAACTTTCATTAGATTTAGACAAGAAAATATTTAGAATATATGAACTGACTAATAAGTTTGATAGAGCAGAGGATACCTTATTTTATATTCTTAGAAAGACTGATAATGATGGTAGCATTATTTTAGAAGGAATTAAATTTTACAACAGACTTAAAGAAAAAGATTACGATGAATTAGCAGAAGGTAATCTTCCTATAGAGGAAGTTAAAGATGGAATTTTTGAGCTTGAAAGAAGACTTGGTTTATAAATCTTTACTTAAATGAAGTAAGTAGAAATAACTTGCTGTTGGTATTATAGGAACATTGCTAAAAATAAATAATATAATGATAAAAAGTAATTACAATTTAGAGGAAACTATGGAGTTTAAGGGATGGAATGATTTTGAGAATCTAGCGAGAGCTTGTGGATATAGTAGTTGTGGTAAAAATGACAATGGAGATAAAACAGAGGATGAGTTTGAAAATTCAGAATGTAGAGATATTCCAAACGGATTTCAAGATGTAGATCCACAGCTATTTATTCTTATAGGAGAGATATTGGGAAATATATTATCAGGAAGGCTTCCGTTCAATGTTCAAAATGCATTAGGAAATTGGCTGCAATTAGTTGGCCAAGTAATAGAGACATATAATGCCCAGCAGCAATATTTCCAAGGAGGACCAGGAAGATACTTTAATCCTAAAAGTTATAATGTAAGTAATCCGTTTTGTAGTAGTTCGCAAAATACTAACTCAAGCAAAAATAAACCTAATAAATCAACAAATGATATTAAGAAGAAAAATTCAGAAGAGGACATGGATAGTAAGATAAACCATTTGGAATTATCATTAAATGATTTAAGAGAAGAAATAAAAGAGATTAAAAAATTACTAGAAAAATAATCCAGTTAATTTATTTTTCTAGTAATTTTTCTTTAACTTTTTTTAAATTTGTTACCTGTTTTGTTATAGTAGATACAAATATTACCCCTAATGCTAATGTTCCAGCACTAGCTAATGTATTTAACCCTAATTCTACTGCACGGCTTATATTGCCACTTATTGTTTCGTACATTGTATAGTACATTCCAGAACCAGGAACTAGTGGAATAAGTGCACAAATTACCAAAGTTGTTACAGGTGTTTTTAAAAGCCTTGCACAAATTTCTGAATATATGCTAAATAGTATTGAGGATATAAACAATGATAAGATATCACCTATATAATTTTCTTTTAAATAAAGATAAGAAAACCAACTTATAGCACCACCTATAGATGCAAATATTAAATTCTTTCCTTTTATATTAAAAATTATTCCAAAGCCTAAGGATGCTAAAAATGAGACTGCAATTTGTGTTAGCATAAAACCTCCTAAATATTATAATAAAAATGAAATATATTCTATTAGCTTATTATTTGGATTAGAATTAACCTAAGTTATTTATAAATAGGCTTAAAACTGCACCAGTGCCAACAGCTATAGAAACCGCAACTAAAAATGCTTCAGAGGCTTTTGTTATACCAGATAAAAAGTCACCAGCTATAGTATCTCTAATTGCATTAGTAATTGTCAGCCCAGGAACAAGAAGCATAATAGAACCTATAATAGTTTTATCTAAATTATTAGATAAATTTAATTTCATGAATGCTATAGCTAAAAATGCACACAATCCTCCACTTAAGGAATTAGTGAAAAATTCGTTTATATTTAATTTTTGGCATATAACAACAATGATTTTTATTACTGCACCAATTATGCTTGCAGAAATAAAGTCTTTAAGATTTCCACCAAACATAATACTAAAGCATCCTGCGCTAAGAGCAGACCACAATAAAGTGGTTAAGTTAGAGTACCTATGGCTATTCGATATGTTTGTAAGTTCTTTATTAAATTCATTTATATCAATAGTTTCTGTTTGTATTTTTCTAGAAAGATCATTGACTAAATCTACTTTATGTAAATCAACACCCCTAGAAATAATTCTTTGAACAAGGGTAGCAACCTCATCATAATAAGTGACTGTTACAATTATCCCTGTCGGTATTACAAAACTATCAACTGTATGAGCACCAAAGGCAGTACATATTCTACTAATGGTTTCTTCGACTCTATAAGTTTCGGCACCACTTTCTAGCATTATTTTTCCAGCCAATGTAGATACTTTGAGTAATTTATTTAAGTCCATAATTTTTTCTCCAATATATTTTTTATAACAAATGAATTATAGCACATAATAAATAATTCTTATAGGAGTAAGTTATATAATATTTAATAATGAAAGATTATATGTTATCAGAGGATAAAATCATTGGAAGTTAAGCATATTAATATAGTAGACTGAATCTATAAGATAATATAAAATATAACAAATTCTACTAAAGGCAATATAAAAATATAAAAAATAGTTGATAATTTTAGTAAGAAAACATATAATTTGAATATAAGTGAAACTCTTGTACATATTTTATACTATGTTAAAGTGGTTTCTCGTGCCCGTTAGGGAACAAAAATATATTGGGGTGATTTATTAAGATGAATTTTGAAAATATACAAAGAGAAGATAAAGAAATTTATGATTTAATTGAGAAAGAGCTAGTTAGACAACAAAAAGGAATAGAATTAATAGCTTCAGAAAATATTGTAAGTCCGGCTGTTATGGAAACTATGGGCTCTTATTTAACTAATAAATATGCTGAGGGATATCCGAATAAGAGATATTATGGAGGATGTCACGTTGTAGATGAAATAGAACAAATTGCAATTGATAGAGCTAAGGAATTATTTGGAGCAGAGCATGCTAATGTTCAACCTCATTCAGGTTCACAAGCTAATATGGCTGTATATTTTGCAGTATTAGAACCAGGAGATACTGTATTGGGTATGGATTTAAGCCATGGTGGGCATTTAACTCATGGTTCTCCAGTTAACTTTTCAGGAAAATTGTTTAACTTTGTATCTTATGGAGTTGATAAAGAAACTGAGATGATTGACTATGAAAATGTAAGAAAGCTTGCTATTGAACATAAACCAAAGCTTATAGTTGCTGGTGCAAGCGCATATGCAAGAATTTTAGACTTTCCAAAGTTTAGAGAAATAGCTGATGAAGTTGGTGCATTACTAATGGTAGATATGGCTCATATCGCAGGACTTGTTGCTGCAGGTGTTCATCCATCACCAGTGCCATATTCTGATTTTGTAACAACAACAACTCATAAGACTTTAAGAGGTCCAAGAGGTGGGTTAATACTTTGTAAAGAGAAATATGCTCAAGTATTAAATAAAAACATATTTCCAGGAATACAAGGAGGTCCTTTAGAGCATATTATAGCTGCTAAGGCTGTGTGTTTTAAAGAAGCATTAGATCCAAGTTTTAAAACATATGGAGAAAATGTAGTTGAAAACTGTAAAGAACTTGCAGAACAATTAATAGCTAGAGGTTTTAAAATTGTATCAGGTGGAACAGATAACCATGTATTCTTAGTTGATTTAAATAACAAAGACATAACAGGAAAAGAAGCGGAGGCTTTATTAGATTCCGTTGGAATAACTGTTAATAAAAACACAGTACCTAATGAAACAAGAAGTCCATTTGTAACTTCAGGAATCAGAATTGGTACAGCAGCGATAACAACTAGAGGTTTTGTAAAGGATGATATGGCTGAAATTGCAGCGGTTATATCAGAGGCAATAGAGAATAGAGATGGAGATTTATCAGCTCTTAAAACTAGAATAGAAACTTTATGCGATAAACATCCACTATACAATTAAGTAATAAGGACATAGTGAGGCTTCATTTATATGAAGCCTCTTGTTATATTTATCTAGAATTCTAAAGAGTAAATAGAAATTATTATTTTTATTGTCGCTATTATTTATACTTAAATAAGTAATTAAATACTTAAGATAATAATAAAATAAAGTGAGGTTTAGAATTTACATAAGAGATTTTGAAAATATAATATGATTTATGTGGAAGATGAGGAGATAGATGAAAAAAGCACTTTTAATTATTGATGCTCAAGAAGATTTTATTGGTGAACAGCGTAATAAAGAGAGATTTAATTTTGAAGATGTAGATAATCTTATTAATAATATAAATAAGAAAATTATATTTTATCAGAGAAATAAAGATATAGTAATTTATATTGCTAGTGTACTTCCTAATAATTTTTTTTATAAGAAGTTTTTTGGATACGGTCTTGTAGGAACTAAAGGGGCCAAATTGGATAAGAGGATTAAGATAGTATCGCAAAATTATTTTGAAAAACAATTTGCAAGTGCTTTTAGAAATAGTAATTTAGTGAAATTCATGAAAAAGAATGAAGTGAGTAAAATAGAGTTGGTTGGAGTTGATAATAATGAATGTATTTTTAAGACTGCAAGAAGTGCGGTTAAGATTGGACTTAATGTTATCATCCCCAGCAATAGCATAGGAATTATTAATAATGAAAAATATCGTAGAATAACGAACAAATTAAAGTCAATTGGAGTAGCTTATATATGAAAAAAACTAATAAAATTAAGATTAAGTTTTTATAAATATTTTATTTAAAAATTTCTCATGAACATTTAAAGTATTTCAGAATAATATATATTATGAAGAAAGAAGGTTTTATGGGAGGAAAAATTAATGAATCCTTATCAATTAATCATGAATGTTCAACAAAGAATGCAACAAGATCCTGACTTTGCTAATAAATTTAATAAAGCTGTATCTGAATTAAACAAGGTGCCAGGACTTCAGCAAAGAGTTATTCAAATAGCTCAAATTAGTGATGAAAGTCAAAGGGAACAAGCTATGGAAAGATTACCTAAAGATGCAAAGCATGCGGTAAAAAGAATCTTAGGATTATTAGATGAGTATAATGTTTATAAATGATTTAAATTAGAATTATATATTTTCAAGTACTTATTGAATAAAAGAAGTTTCTTATAGTTGTAAGGATTTAACTATATGAAACTTCTTCTATTTTAGATTAAAAAGCATAATAGATTTTTAGGGGAAATTTATTATTAATATGTTAATTTGGCTCGGAAATTAAAATCCTCTTTTTTCAGCTTCAATACCACTTTCATTTCTTCCAGGTTTTTTTATTGTTGTATTGTAACTACTTTTCGCATATTGATTTTGAGTTTTGTTACCATTTCTTAAAAAATTACTTTCTGAATAATCTTTATTATTATTATTGTCCACAAAATCATCTCCTTTAATTTATTATATATATAGTATGTCTACATTAAGAAAAATTAATTGTGGTAAATTTAGTATAGATATTATAAAAAATAATATTTTATTTTATAATCCTTTTGCAAGAAAATATTACAAAATAGAAATTAATACAAATAAAACACCCCAAAAAAACAAATGCATGGAGAATGTTATAAATGAGCAAATTAGAAGTCTCTGCCTTGTATTTAAAGATGCCTCTATACTTACTCTTATAAGAAAATAAAAACCTGCTAAAGTAAAAAGTGCAGAGCATATACTATTGTAAGAGAGTATAAAGATAAGTAAAATTAAGCCTAAAAATATAAAATTCCAGCCAGGCATGTATTTTACTTGGACATATTTTTCTCCTGAATCTAAGTATGTACCATTAATAGCAATATCGCAGTTATTATCTATACTTACCAGAATAGCGGTTTTACTTCCTAGTTTAAATGTAGTCTCGCGTGTAACTCCAAAAGTTTTAGAGCTTTGAAGTTTTACAGGAATGTTATTTACTAGTAGAGTCTTTCTTAAAAAATTTTTAGAATATTCTATAGTATAATTTATATTATCTACATTGGCAATCCATCTTTGAGTTCCCATAAAAACCTCCTTTATTAATGAACATTAAAGTTATTATTATATAAATTTATAATAAAATTAAGTTAGTATATTTAAATATATACATAAATATGTGTGAATAGAATTGAGTTTTTATTTTAAAACAAATAATTAGTTAAATAATTAACTAATTATTTAATAAAGGTTATGGTAGTATTAGTAGACTTGCTAGATATGATTTATATTTATATGATAATAGTACAGTGAAAAATGGTCATTAAGCATATATAATAGTAGGGGTAATTATAAATTCAAGTTAATTATTAAAAAATAATGGTGGGTGTAAAGAATTAGTGATTTTAAAAATGATTAAGCTGAGAATAGTTGATTCAAAATAATAGGATTATCAAGAAAAACGTTGTATAATGGTAAAGTAATTAAAAATCATACTGATAATCATATACTAGAATAATTAAATAAACGATAAGACGTCTTAAAATTTGTAAAATAAATATGATTAATTTGAGAAATATATATTTTACTAAAATAAAATTAAGTATAGAAAATAAACAATTATAAGAAATAAATTTTTATTATTGAATTTTTTATCGACAAGGAGAAAAAATGAGTAAAACATTAGTATTAGCAGAAAAACCATCAGTGGGGAGAGATTTGGCAAAAGTTCTTAAGTGTAACCAAAATAAAGGTTCATATATAGAAGGTAGTAAATATATAGTGACTTGGGCAATGGGGCATTTAGTTGGGCTTATGGATCCTGAAGGATATGATAATAAATATAAAGAGTGGAAAATGGAAACACTCCCAATGCTTCCTAAACATATGAAACTTACGGTGTTAAAAAAAACAGGTAGACAATATAATGAGGTAAAAAAACAATTATTGAGAAATGATGTTAGCGATATTGTAATTGCTACAGATGCTGGAAGAGAAGGTGAATTAGTTGCTAGGTGGATTTTGGAGAAATCAGGGGTGAAAAAGCCGCTTAAAAGATTATGGATCTCATCTCAAACAGAAAAAGCAATCTTAGATGGATTTAGAAATTTAAAACCAGGTGCAGCTTATGAAAATCTTTATAAAGCAGCAGTATGTAGAGCAGAAGCTGATTGGCTTGTAGGACTTAATGTGACAAGAGCTTTGACATGTAAATATAATGCACAATTATCAGCAGGAAGAGTTCAATCTCCAACATTATCTATGATTGTGTTAAGAGAAGATGAAATAAGAAATTTTAAACCAAAAACTTATTATACTTTGGAAGGAAAAACTAGGGGATTTAACTTAGCATGGGTAAATAAGGACAATAATTCGAGAATATTTGATGAAGAATTTGCTAATAAGGTAGCTTCAAAACTAAAAAATTCAGAGGGGAAAATAGTAAATATAAATGAAGCCAATAAGAAAAAGTTTTCTCCAGCTCTTTATGATTTAACAGAACTTCAAAGAGATGCAAATAAAATATGGGGATATTCTGCAAAACAGACATTAAACATAATGCAGAGGCTTTATGAAAATTATAAAATATTAACTTATCCAAGAACAGATTCAAGATATATTACTACTGATATTGTGGCTACTATTCCTGATAGATTAAAAGCAATTTCTATTGGAGAATATAGAATTGTAGCAGAAGAACTACTTAAAGGAAAAATAATTGGCAATAAGAGTTTCGTAGATAATTCAAAAGTAAGTGATCACCATGCTATTATTCCAACAGAACAAAAGCCTAATTTAGCACTTTTATCATCTGAAGAAAGAAAAATTTATGATTTAGTGGTTAAAAGATTTTTAAGCGTTATGCTTCCACCCTTTGAATATATTCAAACTACAATAGAGGCAGAGGTTCAGGGGGAAAAGCTTGTAGCTAAAGGAAAAGTTATTAAAGCTAAAGGATGGAAAAAGCTTTATGATAGATTAGAAGAAGATAGTGATGAAGAAGAAATAAAAGAGCAAGTTCTTCCTACAGTGTCTATTGGGGACAGTATTAGAGTAGAGAGTGTTAATATAAAGAAAGGTGAAACAAAACCACCAGCTAGGTTTACAGAAGCTACCCTTTTATCAGCAATGGAAAGTCCTCATAAATATATTAATGTTTCCAAGGAAGCTGCTAAAACTTTAGGTGAAACAGGTGGGCTTGGTACAGTTGCTACAAGAGCAGATATTATTGAAAAATTATTTAATTCATTTGTTATAGAAAAAAAGGGCAAGGAAATAATTCCTACGTCAAAAGGAAAGCAACTAATGGAACTTGTGCCAAAGGATTTAAAATCACCACTTTTAACGGCTAAATGGGAAAGCCAATTAGATGAAATATCAAAAGGAAAAAGAGATGATCATTCATTTATAAAAGAAATGAAAAACTATTCAGTTGCTTTAGTGGAAGATGTTAAAGGTACAAATAATAAGTTTGTTCATGATAATAAAACTGGAAAGAAGTGTCCTAATTGTGGCAAGTATCTATTAGAGGTTAAAGGTAAAAATGGAGTAATGAATGTCTGCCAAGATAGAGAATGTGGATATAGGGAAAGTGTAGCTAGAGTGACAAATGCTAGATGTCCAGAGTGCAAGAAGAAATTGGAACTAAGAGGAAATGGTGAGGGAGCAATATACGTATGCCCTGGCAGTAACTGCAATTTTAGAGAAAAAGCCTCTCAATTTAAGAAGAGATTTGAGAAAAATGGAAAGATTGATAAAAGAGAAGTGAATAATTATATGAAGAAAATGAAGAAAGAAGCAGAAGAATTTAACGATAATCCTTTTGCTGCATTATTAGGTGATATAAAATTTGATAAATAGTAAAAAACTTCTAGTAGCTTAAAGTTACTAGAAGTTTTTTATTAAATATATTTATACCCTTTATTTCGGTAGTTATGCATAAGTTAAAAATATTGTCATATTGTTAAGAAAAATAGAATTACTTGTTATATTATTTCTTCTTATGGTAACACTAATTTTGAAAGGAGGCAGTAACTATGAAAAATAATGCAAAAAGAATTATATCTTTTACTTTGATATTTATTTTTACTTTATTACTTTTACCAATTAACTTAGCCAAAGCTGTAGATACGGATGAAAAAGTAAAATCAGATGGAACTAATATTGAAGCAAGATCAGCTTTATTAATGGAACCAATGAGCGGTAAAATACTTTATGAAAAGAATGCAGATGAAAAATTTGCACCAGCATCTGTAACAAAAATTATGACTATGTTGATAACAATGGAGGGCGTAGATAGCGGAAAAATTAAATTAGATGATAAAGTAACTTGTAGTGAAAATGCTAAGAAAATGGGCGGAAGTACAATGCTTTTAGACACTGGAGAAATAAGAACTGTTGAAGAACTTTTGAAAGGTGTAGCGATAGCTTCTGGAAATGATGCAGCCGTTGCACTTGCAGAATATCTTGGAGGTACAGAGCAAGAATTTGTTAATATGATGAACAAAAGAGCGCAAGAACTTGGAATGGTTAATACGACATTCAAAAATTGTAATGGATTGCCAGCAGATGGACATATGTCTACTGCAAAAGATATAGCAATAATGTCAAAAGAGTTATTGAAACATCCAAAGGTTTTAAAATACACAGGAACTTATATGGATAATATATCAGAAGGAAGAAAATCTCCAATAGAACTAGTAAACCACAATAAATTAGTTAGATTTTTTGAAGGTTGTGATGGATTAAAAACTGGATTTACGGATGAAGCTAAATACTGCATTAGCGCTACAGCAACAAGAAATGGAGTAAGAATGCTATCTGTAATAATGGGAGCCCCAACTTATAAAATAAGAAATCGTGATGCGGGTGTTTTACTTAATTATGGATTTTCAAAGTATGAAGGGAAAAAGCTTGTATCTAAAGATGAAGAAATAGATAAAGTATATATGGATGAACAAACAGATAAGTTCTTTATGGCAATGGCTAAAGATGACTTAAATGTTATAATTCCTAAGGGAGACAATAAGGATTTAGAGAAAAAAATTGTTATAGATGAGCTAAGAAAAGAATACAAAGCAGGAGATATAGTTGGAAAATGTGAAGTTTATTTGGGTAGCGAAAAAGTAGGAGAGGTAGATATATATTGCGATAGAGATGTCAAGAAAGGCAATATAATTGACAATATAAAATATAATATTAAAAACTTATTCGAAAAAGGTGTATAGCCCGATAAAAAACATTATGAATTTTATATTTTTCTTGTAAAACTATAAATAAGAAATAATTCAAGCATAGCTAAACAATAAATTTAATTAAATTTATTTAGCTATGCTTGTTTTATATTTTTATAATATACATATTTTTAATTAGCTCTTATATATTGTTCTTAAGTGAAACATTTAACTTAAGAAAATTTCAAATGTAAATTTGTTATTCAAAATATATATATTGCAAAAATAATTCTTCATTATAATTCTAAAAATATTGCAAGAATTTTAGCCGTAATTGTGAATTGCAACATATATATTAATGATTCTTGTTTTAGATGTTATAACTTGTTATTATATATTATAGTACTTATTATTTAGATTTAAAGTTATAATTTAAGTATAATTCATAATGGAGGTAAAAAAGATATATATGGAACTTCCAAAGATTAAAATTAATGATTTTGAAGGCCCGTTTGATCTTCTATTGCATTTAATAAGAAAGAATCAAATGAGTATATATAATGTAAAAATATATGAAATAACTAATCAGTATCTGAATTATATTAATGAAATGAAAAAGATGGATTTAGAAATAACTTCTGAGTTTATTGTAGTAGCGGCTACCTTAATAGAAATTAAATCTAAGAATTTGTTGCCGAAGCTTAAAAAACAAGAAGATGATGAAGAAGATGATGAGAAAAAGCTTTTAGAAAAACTTATTCTTTATAAGAAAATAAAAGGGGTTTCAGTATTTTTAAAAGACAGATATACTAGTGCTGGCGAGATATATGGAAAGAAACCAGAGGTAATAGAAGAAAAAAGAGATGATACTGATAAAAAAGATTTATTAAAAAATATAAGTCTTATAGAATTGTTTAATATATATAATAATTTACTTGAGATATATAATAATAAGCAAAATAGAAATAACATAATTCAGAAAAAAATATATGTGGATAAATATAAAATAGAAGATAAGTTAGAATATATTATGGACAAGTTAAAAACAGAGAAGGTAAGCAGCTTTCACAAGATTATCGAAAATTGTGAATGCAAATTAGAGTGTGTTGTGACATTTTTGGCATTGCTAGAGATGATTAAACAGAGGATGATCAAAGTATATCAAAGCGAAAATTTTAGCAATATATTGATTGAAAGGAGAACAGATGATGAGTAATGATAAAGGGATTCAAATTCCATTTATAGATGACAAGAAAAAAAATTCTTTAAAATCAGCAATAGAATCTTTACTATTTGCTAGTGGTGAACCATTAAGTTTGCAGGATTTGGTTAACCATCTTGAAGAAAAAAATAAACTTATTGAAATTATCATACATGAAATGATGGAAGAATATGAAAATGATAATAGAGGAATAAAAATAATATGTATTAAAGGAAGTTACCAGTTAGTTACGAAAGCTGAAAACTCTGATTATATACAGAAGCTTTTGAAGAAAAACAAAAGACAATCTTTATCACAAGCATCTATAGAGAGTTTAGCCATAATTGCTTATAAGCAGCCTATAACAAGAATTGATATTGATGAAATTAGAGGAGTTAAATCAGAGAGTGCTCTCCAAAGGCTTTTAGAAAAAGATCTTATAAAAGAGGTTGGCAGACTAGAAGTGCCTGGTAGACCAATCTTATATGGAACAACAGATGAATTTTTAAGACAATTTGAATTGAAAGATTTAAAAGAACTTCCTTCTCTAGATTTATTTGGGCAAGAAGATGTTCAGGAAGATCATGGACAGGAATAAAATTTAAGGATATATCATCGGAATTTATAAATATATTAATACTTGAAATTTTGAAAAACAATAAGATCTATTTTTAGATATTTTATATTTATTTTATTAAATTTAAGAGAGAAATAGTGTATTATTAAATAACTATTTCTCTCTTGAATTAAAAATTAGGAGCAATTTAAATATTATCGCTATCACTGCAATAACATTCTTCGGAATTATTATCAACAGTAGTAGTATTGACAGTAGCAGATTTTTTATTCTTTCCACATATATCTTTTACTAAACTTTTTGCAATATCTAAGATTTGAGGAACTGTATCCACAATTCTATCATATGTAGTATCTTGATCTACAGGTAGCATTCTAACACCATCTTGTTTAACAACTAGGAATGCTACAGGTTTAACAGAAACCCCTGCTCCGGAGCCGCCTCCAAAAGGAAATGTTGTGCTTGTGATATTTTGCTTTAAATTTAGACATTCACTTCCACCAGAAGCAAATCCAAAGCTTAATCTTGAAACAGGAACGATATAAGCTCCATCTTTTGTTTCTATGGCTTTCCCTATTACTGTGTTTACATCAATCATATCCTTAAGATTTTCCATGGTACTTTTCATTAAGTTTTCTACATGTTGTTCACTTGACATAATAAATCCCCTTTATTAAGGGGTCACCTCCCTTGTTTATCGTTATTTTTTAATAAATTAATTATTATATATATAATGTTTGCAAGTGATAAGAAAATTATACTTGAAGTTTCAATTTTTAGTAAAAAATTATCATCAAATACAGGAGTTATTTTAAAATTAAATTTCTTTATATTAAAAAGGTAATTAAGGAGAATGTAAGTTAATGATGTTGTATTATATATGACTCCATAGAAAATTGCAGTTCTCGCAGCATCGTTTAGTGAGTATTCCATAGATAAATTTATTTTTAACAGTGGCTTATATTTTAAATTATTTAAAGTAGAAATCAGATGCTTGAAATTTATTTTACTATTAATTTTTGAAAAAAATTTATGCTTACTTTTAATTAAAGGTGAATTTTTGAGTTTTTTTATACGTGTTATTCTTTTCTTATTTTTAGAGATAAGATTAAATCCATATAATTTTATATAATAATCTACGGTAGAATAGTAAATACTAAATTTAATGGGAATAGGAATAAAAAATATTAATAAGACCACTAAAAAGACATAAAATAATTTCATAAAATTCCTCCAAACTACATCTACTCCATAATTATTGACTAATAATAAAAAAATAAACCTAGAAAATTATCAAAATTAGGTTTAAAAATTAATTTTAAAGGTAAACTAGAACCAAATAGTAAGTTTAGAAGGTGATTAATTATGCGAAAAGGTACTAGTAAATGCACTTCATTGATAGCACTAATTCTTATATGTACTCAAATAATATGTATAGATGCAAATGCCAAAGGTAAAGGTAATAATTTAAGGGTAAATGCTAGATCTGCGATTGCATTGGATAAGGAAAGTCATGCAGTTTTATTTGAACAAAATGCTTATGAAATAGTTCCAATGGCAAGTACAACAAAGATACTTACTTCTTTAATAGCTATTGAACAAGGTAATCTAGATAAAAAAGTAGTAATAAGTAAAAAAGCAGCTAGTATAAGAGGGTCTACAGTTGGATATAAAGAAAACGAAGAAATTACTTTGAGGGAGTTAGTTTTTGGATTAATGTTTAAGTCGGGAAATGATGCGGCAATAGCTATTGCCGAGGAATTAGGGGGATCAATAGAAGGATTTGCGGAAATAATGAATCATTATGCTAGGGGCATAGGAATATTAGATTCACATTTTGAGTCTCCTCATGGATTGGATAGTAGTAAACACTATTCTTCAGCATATGATTTAGCGATACTTACTGCTAAGGGCATGGATTATGATCTATTTAGAGAAGTAGTAGGAAGTAAACAAATCTCAAAAGAAAAGTATAATTTTACAAGAGATTATAATAACATAAATAAAATATTGTGGAGAATTCCAGGAGCTAATGGTGTTAAAACAGGATATACAGGCCAAGCTGGTAAGTGTTTAGTTTCATCAATTAATAATAATGGCAAAGATGTGATAATTGTAGTTTTAAATTGTCCAGATAGATGGAATGTGACAGAAAAAATATATAATTATGTATTAGAGAAAGTAGCATTTGGGAATCATACAGTTAAAGAATTGGTTTAGTAAGCAATAGTAGATAGTTTTTTATTACTATCTACTTTTTTTATTAAATAAAATATTTAGAAAATCAAAAATAAATCATTAGAGTATAAGGTATAGATTAGAATATTGGAAAATAAATAATTTTAAACAATTATATTTGTGTCAAATTAGATATTTTAAAATAATTTATATTAGAAGCAATTTTATCTAAAGGAGAAAAAATGGTAAAAGAAGCTATTGATTGTATAGATGCGGGAACGGAGTATTGTCCATGTAAACTTGCAGAGTATGGGCAGTGTTTGACATGTTCCCAATGCCAAGGAGAAGTTTTTTGTGATTGTTTGAATTGGAAGGGGGTTTGTATATATCAAGAACTCCATAATAATGGAAATAAAGCAAAAGAAGGGCGTAAAACTTTTGAATGTAATGTGACAGAGGTACTAAATTATAATGATGAATTAGTGATAATTAAATTTAAAGCTCCTCATAAATTAGTTATAGATTTGGTGAAGCCTGGAAGTTATATATTTATAAGAACTGATGGAAATACTTATTTCGATGTTCCGATATCTATAATGAATTCAGATATAGAAAGTGACATTATCATGGTCGCTGTTGAAATTAGAGGAGTTAAAACTGCTAAATTATTAGATATTAAAACAGGCGGGAACATAGTAATACGTGGACCTTACTGGAATGGTGTTTTTGGAATTAAAAATATATTGGCCCAAAAGAATAATAAAGCATTAGTACTTGCAAGAGGTATTGGATTAGCTCCTATGATACCTGTAGTAAGAAAGTTAATTTCACAAAATAATGATATACAAATAATAATCGATAAAGATCCATTTGAGGAAAATTTTTCTGAAGAAATTTTATCTGAATATAAAATAGAGGTATCAGAGTGTTCACTACTGGATAAGGGCAAGCTCTCAGATCATGCAAAAGTATTGATTAAGGATTCGCTTAAAAATGGAACTAATTATATTCATGTAGCAGGAGCCGATATCTTGACTTATGGTGTTATTAATTATTTAAGCGACATTAATAGAAATGATGTCTCACTTTCATGTTGTAATAATTTTAAGATGTGCTGCGGTGAAGGAATTTGTGGAGCATGTACATCAAGATTTTCAGGTCACAGAGTAAAAAGATTCTGCAAAGAACAGGCTGACCCGAGAAGTATTTTTGAAGGGAGAAGATTTATATGAAGGTTATTATTGTTGGCGGAGGTTGGTCTGGATGCGCGGCAGCAATTTCGAGTAAAAAAGCTGGAGCAGATGTTACTATAATCGAAAAGACAGATTTGTTACTTGGACTTGGTAATGTAGGTGGAATAATGCGTAATAATGGTAGATATACTGCTGCAGAAGAATTAATAGCTCTTGGCGGAGGAGATCTGATTAAGATCACAGATGAAATTTCAACTCATAAAAATATAGATTTTCCAGGACATAAACATGCTACACTTTATAATGTTAATTTAATAGAGGGAGTTGTTAGCAAATATTTGAAATCATTAGATATAAATCTAATGATGGAGAGCAGAGTTAATGACATAAATTTTGATGGACAAAAAATAAAAGGTGCTTATCTTAGCGATGGAACTTATATAGAAGGTGACGTATTTATAGAGACAACAGGAACTACCGGGCCTATGGGAAATTGCTTGCGTTATGGAAATGGCTGCTCAATGTGTGTTTTAAGATGTCCTGCTTTTGGGCCTAGAATTAGTATTAGTGAAAGATGTGGAGTTTCCGATATTCAAGGAGAAAGAGGAGATGATATCTTAGGGGCGTTCTCTGGTTCTTGTAAATTGGCTAAAGAAAGTTTGTCAGATGAAATAAGAAATGAGTTAGATTCTAAAGGTGTTGTAGTTTTAAAAGTTCCTAAGGAAGATATAAATTATGATAAATTAAGTACAAAAGTATGCCAACAATATGCGCTCAAAGAATTTGCTGAGAATATCATACTCTTGGATACGGGACATGCAAAGCTAATGACAACTTACTATCCGTTATACAAACTAAGGAAAATAAAAGGATTAGAAAATGCTAAATATGTTGATCCATACGCAGGAAGTAAAGGAAACTCAATTAGGTATTTATCAGTTGCACCAAGAACTAATGACTTAAAGGTAATTGGCGTAGATAATTTGTTCTGTGCAGGTGAGAAAAGTGGATTATTTGTTGGTCATACAGAAGCAATGTGTACTGGTGCTTTAGCTGGACACAATGCGGTAAGATTGGCTATGGGAATGCCGCTTTTGATACTTCCTTCATCTATAGCAATCGGAGATATGATAACTTACGCGAATGAAAAGGCGAGTACTAGAGAAGGAAGAAAAGATAGATATACTTTCGCAGGTTCAGTATATTTTAATAGGATGAAAGAATTAGGTCTGTATACAATAGATGTAGATGAAATTACAAAAAGAATACAAAAAGTAAATTTAGATAATGTTTTTAGCCAAAAATTATTATAATAATTATTACAATTAAGAGGAAGTTATAAAGATTTAAAAGACATGGTATTTAAAATCATGTCTTTTATTTTTACAAAGAAACGTACATTAAGCATTAATTTAAATAAGTTACGAAAATTTATTCTATAAGTTGACGTTAATTAAACTTTAGTTAATTAGAAAGATAGATGAAATAAGTTTGCCTTTTTAACACCAATCATATGATTGTACATAACATATAGTATATAAAAACTGAGGAGGAATTAGATATGAGCAACAATAATAATTGCGATATTGCTTATGGTCGTCATTATAGAGGAAACCAACTTGGTGATAATTATTATAGGTATAGGGATCATAATCATGAATTTCTATCAAGCACAAATTATGAAGAAGATGAGAATTGTGAAGAACACAATCATCGTATTGCTGGTACTACTGGCCCAGCAATAAGGGTTGGACTATCTCATGTTCATAGAATCGAAGAAGTCACAGACACATTTAATGATCATAATCATAGAGTTTGCATTACAACTGGTCCAGCGATTTATATTTCACGAAATAAGCATATTCATATAGTTCAAGGGCAAACATCATTCAATGATGGGCATGATCACGATTATTTTTTTACTACTCTAATTGACGATCCATCTAATGTACCAGATAGAAATTAACGATAAATTAAGATATTTTATTTGCATATATTATTGCATAAACAAATATGAGTCGTCATAGCTATTAACCACACTCTAGTATAAATAGAGTGTGGTTAATTAGTTTTTTTATTCTTTAAGAATTTATAATGTATTTAAATATTTAAATATAGCATAAAAGTACATCAAAATTGCAAATAATAAATAAAAATACTATTCATTCTATTTGAATATGTTAAGTATTTAAAATTAAGGAGTAACAAAAATGGCAGAAAATAATAAACAAAAGAAATTAACATTAATTACACTAATTCTGATGATCTTTACATCAGTTTTCGGATTTGCTAATATGCCAAGATCTTTTTATCTTATGGGTTATGGTGCAATTCCTTGGTTTATATTAGGAGGGATAACATATTTTATACCATTTGCATTCATGATGGCAGAATATGGATCTGCATTTAAAGATGAAAAAGGTGGTATATACTCATGGATGGAGAAGTCTGTGGGCCCTAAGTTTGCCTTTGTAGGAGTTTTCATGTGGTATTCTTCTTATGTAGTATGGATGATAAATATATGTTCTACTATTTGGATTCCATTATCAAATACAATATTTGGAATAGATACTACATCAAATTGGGGAATACTTGGATTGAATTCAACTCAGGTTTTAGGGGTACTTGGTGTTATATGGGTATCTGCAACATATCTTATATCAAAAAGAGGGATAAGCAAAATAACTAAGATTACATCAGTTGGAGGAATAGCGGTAGCACTTCTAAACATAGTTTTGATAATAGGGGCAATTATAATATCTATATTAAATAAGGGACAATTTAGAGAGGAAATTACATCTACAATTTCTTTTGTTAATTCACCAAATCCAGCTTATCAGAATGTTAGTTCAGTTTTATCATTCCTAGTCTTTGCTTTATTTGCATATGGTGGTATCGAAGCTGTGAGTGGACTTGTTGATCAAACTGAAAATCCAGAGAAGACATTTCCTAAGGGGATTTTAATGGCAGCAGCTATAATTTCTGTTGGTTATTCTCTTGGAATTTTCTTGATTGGAATATTTACAAACTGGGCAGGCACTCTTTCAGGTGAAAACATCAATATGGCAAACGTTGCATATGTTGTTATGAATAATTTAGGATATACTTTGGGCAGCTCAATGGGGTTAAGTAATTTGGTATCTATACAAGTTGGAAATTGGGTAGCTAGGTTTGTTGGATTATCAATGTTTTTGGCATTAACAGGAGCGTTTTTTACACTATCATATTCTCCGCTTAAACAGTTAATAGAAGGAACGCCAGCAAAGCTTTGGCCAGGAAAGATGGCTGTTATTGATGAAAACGAGATGCCAATAAATGCAATGTTCATTCAAACTATTATAGTAGCAGTTATGGTGCTATTTGTTTCTATGGGAGGAAGCAGTGCAAAATTATTTTTCACAATGTTAGTATTAATGACTAATGTCGCAATGACTATACCATATTTATTTTTATCAAGTGCGTATATATCATTTAGAAAAAAAGATAATATAGAGAAGCCTTTTATAATATTGAAAAGTAAATCATTTGCTATATTTATAGGAGTTATAGTTACGGCAGTGGTTGGATTCGCAAATTTCTTTACAATTATCGAGCCGGCAATCCATGGGGATTACAAATCGACATTTGCTATGATTGCGGGACCTGTAGTTTTTGCTGTAGCAGCATTATTAATCTATGCTAATGGAGAGAAGAAAAAAGATATTTAGAAAATTGTTTGTACATAGTAAAAATAACTAGGGGTTAAAATCTCTAGTTATTTTTATTATTAATATTTTCGGTTACATTATGTATATTAAGGAAAAATTAAGAAATGTTAAACAATTATTAATTGAAAAAGCAAGAAATGAGTTTTATAATTCAAGTGTACTATATGAGCTAGTACACTTAATACAATTAGGAGGGAAGTTTATGAAAAAATCAACGATAATTATTATGTTTGGAATTGTCATTATAGTTACTGCTTTTCTTGGGATGGATAATAATAAAATGTATCAGAAACAGAAGCATTTCGAAACTGTGAATGAGGTTCTAGATCAACTAAATGATAAACCGTTAAAAGCAATTGATGATACCGGAAAGTTAACTGAAACAAATGAATTTAAGGAATGTTTTTCAGAACGAAAAAGGTTAACTAATTTCGAGTTTAATTTTTCGAAGGTAAACATAGAAAAAGTATGTGATCTTAATGAAAAGGATAAAAGTGAGATGCTAAGTGAATATGATGGATTCCGAAATAATTTTTCTAAAAGACGTCCGATAACAAGAGAAGAACCAGTAAGCTTAATTGTTGATGCATATAATTACAGCTCTCTAAAAGAAAAAGATGATAGATCACAAAAGCTAAAAGTTAACTTAGTCCTCGTAGATGAGGGGGAAGGTTTAGTAATTGATTATATTATGTATCATTCTTATGTAGAAGGTAATGACAATGCTTAGAATCGATCCTAGGAGTAGTACTCCTATCTATGAACAAATAGAACTTGGGATAAAGGAACTTATTCTAAAAGGAGCTTTAAAGATGGGAGAGAAATTACCATCAGTTAGAGAGTTGGCATCAATACTTATGATAAACCCCAATACAATAAGCAAAGCCTATGGTGAACTTGAAAGAGAAGGTATAATTGAAACTTTAAGGGGAAAAGGAACTTTTATAACATCTAATTATGAAGGTAAGGGGGATCATAAAAAAATGGAGCACATTTCAAATGAATTAAAAAAAATTATACTTGAGGCAAGTTATGGGGGCGTTAGTAAGGAAGAATTTATAAGGTTGGCACTTCAAATATTTTCCGAGTTAGGGGTGGATGATAATGATAGAAGTAAATAATCTATCCTTTGAGATTGATGGAAAACAAATTTTGAAAAATATAGATATTAGAATAGATAAAAATAAAATATTTGGAATTATAGGACCAAATGGTGTGGGAAAAACTACACTTTTAAGATGCTTAACAGGAATTTATAAAGGGACATCAGGAAATGTATTTTATGATGGACAAGATGTTTATGATAATATAGACGTTAAAAATAAAATTGGCTATGTAGCGGATGAGAATATCATGCAAACAAATTTTAAAGTTAGCGAAATACTGAAGTATTATAAATATTCATATAAAAATTTTGATGAAAAGAAATTTAATGAATTAAATAAAATTTTTAAAATTCAAACTAATAAGTATATATTCCAATTGTCCAAAGGGATGAAAATGAGACTTTCCATAATGCTAGCTTTTTCTATTCATGCTGAATATTTAATATTGGATGAGCCAACATCAGGACTAGATGCAATACTAAAGAATAAATTATTAAAGATATTTGCAGATGAAGTTTTTGAAAATGGTATAACTATAATAATAAGTTCTCATCATTTAAATGAACTTGAGAGGATTTGTGATGATGTGGCTATTTTAGATAAAGGCGTAGTTACATATGAAAATTCTGTGGAAAATATGAAGAATAAGATAAAAAAGATACAAGTGGCTTTTGATGAGCCTGTTTACGAAGAAGATTTAAAACTTAAGGGAATATTTAAAATTAGTAGAGTTGGCAGAGTCTTTACCATAATAACTGATGAATATGACGGGGAATTTATAAAAAGCTTAGAAAAATTTAAACCGTTATTTATTGAAGAAATAGATTTAAGCTTAGAAGATATCTTTATCTATAAAGTTGATAAGGAGGATAATGATGAAAAAATATTTAAATAAAGGATTGCTATATGCATGGTTCAATTCTGCTAAGGCAGCCATCTCTATAGGATTATTAGTATGGGGAGCTGTAGCATATGAAATTATAAAGAGCAATTTAAGTAATGTTAGAAATCAACTTGCAAACAATTTTGATAACTACTACTATACAAATTCTTGGAACGAATATTTCATGCTAGCAATTATATTTGTGGCTATATATTTTATAGCAAAGGGAATTAATAAGAGAAATACTGAAATGTTCTTATGTAGTGGACCATATACAAAAAAGCAGATTAGATATAATGAATTTATATGTCTTTTAATTACATTAATACTTTTTGTAATGACTTATGTTTATATTGCAATAGTATCATATTTCGGTAATGCTGAATTTATATCCGTTGTTGAAGGATATTGGAATATAGTTATTATAGAAACTTCAAAAATAATTTTACTTGGAATTATTGGTATAATGTTTATGTTAATAATAGATTTAATGTTTTCTAATTCAGTAATAGGATTTATTAGCATGATTTCAATAATACCTATATCTATTTCGATAATAATAGCTAAATTTATTTCTATATTTGAATATTTTGGAGTTAATAAGGATTATAGTTTGTTAGATAAAATAAGAGGTGTAGATTATAAAAATAAATTAGGAAGAGGCTTTTTTGAGATTGTATTTGATAGAATTAGCGTTAAAGATATAATAATCAGAAATTTATGGAGTGAGACGGTAATTATTTTATTTGTTATTATAATTATGATTATTGTTTACAGTGTAGTTCAAAATAAGTATAAACTAGAGAACGCTAATAAGATATTTTCATCACAAAATAACGAAAAGATTTTAGCAATATTAGTATCAACAGCAGCTGGATCATTTGCATCATTGTTTTTAACTGAAAGTTTTATTCATAGTTTGCAGCGAAAGAATGGAAATTCTATGGTATTAATAGGATCAGACTTAATCAAGGGTCTTGGATTAGATATAATATGCATGATTTTAATTGGATTTATAGCCTATAAAGTAATAAAAAGAATATTAAAAAATATAGTTTAGGTGCTAAAAATAATTTTTGATAAACAAAATATTTATAGATTTTAATTTAGTGAGAACCATATGAAGTAATGATACTTGTATATGGTTCTCATATTTTATTTAAATCATAAAGAACAAAAAATATATGTATCGAATAGAATATATTAACAAAAGAATAGGAGATGATCAACATGTCTAAACATTCTAATGATTGTTGCTGCTGTAAATGTAATTCTTGTTGCTCTTGTAAACCTAGTTGCTGTAACGTTTGCGGATGCGGCGGCGGCTGCGGAGGATACGGTGGCTACGGTGGTGGATTTGGAGGCTACGGCGGCGGCTTTGGAGGCGGCTTGGGTTGCGGAGGCGGCTTTGGTGGCTGCGGAAGCTGGCTTTGGATTTTATTAATTTTATTCCTTGGTGGCGGAGCAGGTTGCGGAGGATTTCTCTGGTAATTTGATTAATCATAAGGAGTACAATTTAAAAGTAGCCTTATAATTAGATAATAGAAACGCTGGTGACAGCGTTTCTATTACTTTACTATTCAAATAAAAATAATTAGAAAGTTGTATTATATAAGTGAAAAAGATATAATCTAAAATGTAAAAGTATAAATGTATTTATATGCTAAATGGAGTGATTTAAATTATGGAAGAAAGATTGCAGAAATATCTCGCAAATTGTGGAGTAGCTTCAAGAAGAAAATGTGAGGAATTAATAATTTCAGGAAAAGTTAAAGTAAATGGGGTTATAGTTAATGAAGTAGGAATAAAAGTAGATCCATTAAAAGATATGATAGAATATGATGGAAAGGAAATAAAAAAGAAAGAAGATAAAGTTTATATAATGCTCAATAAGCCTGAGGGATATATTAGCTCGGTTAAAGACGAAAAAGGCAGAGATACTATTTTGGATATAGTTAAGGTGAATGAGAGAATATATCCAATTGGCAGATTAGATTATGATAGCTCAGGATTATTGTTATTAACAAATGATGGGGAAATTTACAATAAAATAATCCATCCAAGGGTAGAAATAATAAAAAGGTATGTGGCGGTAGTTAAGGGAGAGATAACTGATAAAGATAAGATGAAGTTTGAAATAGGTATAGATATTGGAGGGTATATTACTGCTCCAGCTGAGCTTAAAGTTATTAGTTATGATAAAGGCGTTTCGACTATTGAGATTGGTATTCATGAGGGAAAGAACAGACAAATAAGAAAAATGTGTGCTGCTATACACCATGATGTATTATCTTTAAAAAGAATATCTATAGGGGAAATAAAACTAGGATATTTAAAAAGAGGGGAATATAGAAAGTTAAACAAAGAAGAACTAGATTATATTAATAGTTTATAGAAAATAACTAATCATAATGACAGATAAAGGAGATTTGATTGTACATCATTAATAAATTAAAGTAAGATATTGATTTTAAAATATAATACGTAATGAAAGTAGCTTGATAAAATATTGCAAATTTTTAATATGCTCTGTGAAAAACAAGTTATTTGTTGAATATTTAGAAATAAGATGATAGAATTAAGATAATATTATTCAATGTTGTAACAGGAAGGCAAAAGATGGATGAAGTAAATAATGAAAATAGTAAAGATTTAATGAGATTAATTCAGGGAAAATTTATAAGGCTAAGTAAAGGTCAGAAATTAATAGCTGAGTACATATTAAAAAATTATGATAAAGCAGCATTTATGACGGCAGCCAAACTAGGAATATCTGTTGGAGTTTCTGAATCAACAGTTGTAAGATTTGCGATTGAGCTTGGCTTTTCAGGATATCCTAAATTGCAAAAAGCATTACAAGAACTTATAAAGAATAAGCTAACAACTGTACAGAGATTAGAGCTTAGAAATGATTATTTTTCTGATGGAGATGCATTAAAAGGTGTACTAAAAGCTGATATGGAAAATATACGTGCAACTCTTGAAAAAATTAATCAAAACACGTTTGAAGACGTAGTAAAGGGGATTTTTGAGGCAAATAGAATATACATAATTGGTCTTAGAAGTTCTACTGCTCTTGCGGAGTTTTTAGGGTTTTATCTAAATATAATACTGCAAAATGTTAAAATTGTAAGTTATGGAATTTCAGATGTATTTGAACAAATGATAAATGTAGGAGATGGAGATTTAGTTATAGGAATTGGTTTTCCTCGATATGCAGCTAAAACTATTGATGCATTAGAATTTTCACAAGATAGAGGAGCTAAAGTGGTTGCGCTCACGGATAGTTTACTATCACCTCTTGCGTCTAAAGCTGATCACACATTAATTGCACAAAGTAATATGGCATCATTTGTAGATTCTTTAGTTGCACCTATGTCAGTAATAAATGCACTAATTATTGCAGTAGGAATGCGAGAGAAGGAAAATATATCTGATATTTTTGGCAATTTAGAACAAATATGGCAGACATATAATGTTTATTCTTATAATAATAGAAATGTTGCAGATGATTAAAATTTTAGTAAATAGAGCTGTTCTCAGAATGATTATGAGGGCAGCTCGTTTTTATTAGATAAAGATAAATTTATTTTGATAAGAATGATAAGTTTGGAGGTGAAATATTGAATAAAAATATAGAGATGCCTAAAAATGTTGCATTAATCATTGATAGGTTATTAGAAAATGGATATGAGGCTTATATGGTTGGAGGATGTGTTAGAGATTGTATTCTAGGAAAAGAACCTAAAGACTGGGATATAACAACTAATGCTAAGCCACTAGAAGTAGTGGAGTTATTTGATAAAGTTATATTAACTGGATTAAAGCATGGAACAGTTACAGTAATGTTAAATAAAGAGAGTTATGAAATTACAACTTATAGATCAGATGGTGAATATGAAGATAATAGACATCCCAAAGAGGTTAAGTTTGTGAGTTCTTTAAAGGAAGATTTGGCGAGAAGAGATTTTACCATTAATTCAATGGCATATAATAATATAAGTGGATTAGTAGATTATTTTAATGGGATAGAGGATTTGGATGAAAAGGTAATAAGAACTGTAGGTGAACCTAGAAAAAGATTTGGCGAGGATGCATTAAGAATGCTTAGGGCAATTAGGTTTTCTGCCCAACTAGATTTTACTATTGATAGGTTAACACTAAATTCAATAAAAGAACTTAAAGATAATATAAGAAATATATCAAAAGAGAGAATAAGAGAAGAATTTAATAAGATATTACTTAATGATCCAAGAAAAATAGAAATGTTGAGGGAATGTGGAATTTTAGAATACATAGTTCCAGGAATAACCAAAATCTATAATTTTAATAAAAACAATTCTTGCCATTCACATGATTTATATAATCATGCAATTATAGCAACTGAAACTGTAGAATCCCAGATATATTTGAAATTGAGTATGCTATTTCATGATTTTGGAAAGGCTTGCACAATAAGAACTGATGAAAATGACAATTTGCATTGCGGTTCTTATTCAAAAGAATCCTCAAGAATAGCCAATGAAATATTAAAATATTTGAAATATGATAATAATACAATTAATAAAGTTACACTTCTTATACAGTATCATGACTATAGGATGGATAATAAAGTATCTATAAAAAAACTATTAAGAGAAATAGGTATAGATCTTTTTAAAGATCTAATTAAGATTAAGCGAGCGGATATACTTGCTCAGGAGTCCAAAAACTCTAAAAAACATTTAATAAATTTAGATGAGGCCGAAAATATTCTTAATAAAATAATTGATAAAGATGAATGTTTTACTTTAAAAAATTTGAAAATCAATGGTGGAGATTTATTGTCTTTAGGATTTAATAAAGGAAAAGAAATTGGTGAAATCTTAAATCATTTGTTGGATATTGTAATTGAAGATCCTAAATCAAATGAGAAACAGGAACTAATTAAATTAGTTATGAAACGATGGAGATAAAATTTATTAATATAGAATATGTTAATAATCAAAAGATATAAATTCAAATTAAGCGCTGCTCATTTTGAATTTATATCTTTTATTTTAAGTTTTTTTAATTTGTATATATAAATATTTAAGTTTTTATTTAGTTAAATCTATACAATAAATTTAATTAATGAGAGAATAATTGTGTGATTGTATTTTGTAGAAAAATTGGATATAATTATAGTGAAAATTGAGAAAATTTTTACATTTAAGAAAAAATTAAGGGTGGGGATAAGATTATGAGAGAGTTAATGTTTTCAAACGTACAAGAAGCGTCAAATTTTATAAATAATAATTCTAATATAGGATTTGTTATATTTTCAAATGTAGAAAATGTTACAGAATTATCAACATTAGTATCTTCAAATGTTATACTTTGTTCTACGTCTGGAGAGTATGGAAGAAATGGTTATGAAGATGGAGTTATTTCTGGATTTCAATATGATATTTGTGATGGTGAAGTTGTAGAGATACTTTATCCACCAATAAAAAGTGTGAATAATTTAAAAGGGGCTTATGAAAAAATTAAAACTAACAAGAATGCTTTTTCACTTTTATTATGCGATGGTCTAACTGGAATGGAAGAAAGTATTATAGGTACCCTCTATTTTGTAGATGATAATTTTAAAGTCATAGGTGGAAGTGCTGGAGATAATCTTAAGTTTAAAGAAACATTCATATTTATAGGTAAAAAGCGTGTTCATAGTGTAATGATTTTCTTTAATACAAAAAGAAGAACTACTATAATAAAAGAAAATATATATATACCAATGGGACAAAGACTATTAGTAACTGAAGCCGACCCTATAAGTAGGACGATAAAGACATTCAATAAAGTTCCAGCTAGCATTGAATATGCAAGAGTTTTAAATGTAAAAGAAAGTGATCTTCCTAATTATTTTATGAATAATCCTTTAGGAAAAATGTATGAAGATGAAATTTTTATATCTTCTCCTATGAAAGTAAACCCGGACAAATCAATCACATTTTATTGCCAGGTTATGTCGAATACCTTTGTTGAGGTTCTAAAACCAGTTGATCCAATAAGCCAAGTAAGAAATACAGTTGAGAAGATTGGATTTAAACCTAGCTTTATGTTGTCAATAAACTGTATATTAAGAAGTTTGAAGTTTCAAGAAGATAATATTTGGAAAGCAATAGATAAAGAACTACTTTCATTCTGCCCTAATACTGCTGGATTTGTAAGCTATGGAGAGCAATTTTATAAAAAGCACGTAAATCAAACTATGGTAATATTAGCAGTTGAATAAAGGGGGATATTAATATGTTTAAATTTAAAAGTAAAGAAATAAGCACTATACAAAATCAAAATGAAGTTAACCGTAATGAGAAAGAAGAATGCTTCCTATATGTGAATGAAGTTATGGAGTTAACATCTATAATAGAAAATAATATAAAAACAGTTATTAATGAAGAAGGAAATATGACGTACGGGCTGGATAGACTTCTTAAAGGTACTGAATATACGACTAAGCAAACAGAAAATGTTAATGAATATTTACAAGTTTTATCTAACAATAGTGATAAGACAGAAAATCTTGTACAGGGTGTTTTTCTTAGTCTTGATAATTCTCAAAAAGAAATAGATAATGCAAGAAATGATTTTAATGAATTAATAAATCAGGTCGGCACAGTTTCTAAGGTTTTTGATGAATTTATCAATTTAATTTCAGAGATACAAAATCAGTATAACAGTATTCAAGGCTTTGCTAATATTATAAATGGAATTGCTCAGCAAACAAATTTATTATCATTGAATGCAGCTATTGAGGCAGCTAGAGTTGGTGAAGCTGGAAAAGGGTTTACTGTTGTATCTAATGAAATAAAAAAACTTTCTGTTGATACTCAGAAAAATGCTAAAGATATTATGAATTCTTTAGATGATTTGACAAAATCAATGGAGCAATTATCTAGTAAATCTAACGAAGGAACTGAAGTTATAAATAAAACAACTAACATTATAGAAGGTTCTTCATCTATACTAGATAAAATAGTAGATGCTGAATCAGAAGTATATAAACATGTACAAGGAGTTCAGGACTCTCAAAAGAATAATTTACATGGAATAAAGGAGATATCAGTAAATTTAACTAATTTAGTTGAGAAATCAAGAACTGAAAATCAGCAATTACAAAACCTAGTATATAGCATACAGAAAAAGGGTGATTGTTACCTAGACATACTTAATTATATAGATCAAATTAAAATTCTTAAAAAGGAATAAATGTTGTGTAAAATATTTTTGAATAGTGAGTAAACTAACTAGTATAAAGCAATAAAAGATGAGTTTAGCAGAACTCATCTTTTATTGCTCTAAATACAGATAAATGATTTTATAAGGGTTAAAATATTCTAAGATTAGTGATATAATTGTTCTGTTAGAAAATTGTGGTACAATCTCATTGTCAGTGGTAAAGATTAGATAATGCTTAAGACTTTAATATTAAGGAGAAAACATAATGGAGAATGTTATTAATTATATGGAAATATGGGTTAAGGAGTATATGGAAATCTTGTTAG
Organism: Clostridium sp. YIM B02569; assembly: GCF_022320765.1. Lineage (NCBI taxonomy): Bacteria > Bacillati > Bacillota > Clostridia > Eubacteriales > Clostridiaceae > Clostridium > Clostridium sp. YIM B02569. The sequence continues at coordinate 130,000 of NZ_JAKJJX010000016.1, forward strand.
CCAAAACAGATGGATGTAAATGCGATAAATGTAAAAGGGACATCTTCACACTTTCTCTTAACAATTTAAAACCGTACTATGTGGCAACACCTTTAGGAAAGATAATGGCCAAAATAGAAAGTACTAAACAACAAGTTGAAACTGATATAATAGTACAAGTTACAACTGCGATAAATAAGGTTAGTAATAACCCTAATCATGATAGATAAACATCTCAGGAAAATATTACTACTGATATTAAGAAAACTATAAAATATCGTTTAGAAGAATACCTTTATTTTATGGTTTGGGTGGTTCTACCAGTTTCCACTAGAGCCACCACCACCAGAAGAGCCACCACCGAAGCCACCAAAACCTCCTCCTGATGATCCACCTCTGGGACCACGGCCTCTAAAGATGCTACTCCAGAAAATAATCTGAAGTAGTGAAAAAGAAATTCTACCTTTATTAAAGATAATATCTAGCAATAGCAGACCTAGCACTATACTTCCAAACACCTTAGTTCCGGTATTAGATTTAATAGTATTTGTATTTTTTTCCGAGATATTTAATGATTTATCCAGAGTGATATTATACTCTTTTGCTATATAATCGCAAAAAGTACTATAAGAATTAAGTAGACCTTCACCATATTTTCCTTCTATAAAACTAGGCTTAGCAACTGATTCCATGATTCTGCTACTTAAAACGTCTGGAATAGCACCTTCAAGTCCACGGCCAACTTCAACTCTCCATGCCCTATCATTTAACGCCAAAAGAACCAATAAGCCGTTATCTTTACCTTTTTCTCCGATGCCCCATGATCTAAAAAGAGTATTAGCATAGTCTTCAATAGGTATATTATTAGTTGAGTTTATAATAACTACAACAGCTTGTGCGCCAGTTTTGTCTTCTAATTCCTTTCCTATAGAGAGTATGCCATTCACCTCAGTCTCGCTAGCTATATGTACATAATCATTTAAATATTTGTAAGATGTAGGAGAAGGAACTTTAATTTCAGCACTTGCTGAAATGAGGAAAATTGAAGAAACAACTAAAAGAAGAAAGCTTAATAATGAATTTAAAGATTTATGTATTAATTTTTCTATCATTTTGTAAAATCTACTGAAGGAACCTCTTTTGAGCCTTCGCTAGCTTTATAGAGTGGTTTCTCTTGGAAACCAAATAATGAAGATACTATATTACTTGGAAAACTTCTTCTTTTAGTATTATAATTTGTTACAGCAGTATTATAATCCTGCCGCGCTATTGCAATTCTATTTTCTGTTCCTTCTAACTGGACTGATAGATCTCTGAAATTCTGATTAGATTTTAATTCTGGATAATTTTCAACTATAGCCAATAGTCTTGAAAGGGAACCGGAAAGTTGATTATCAGCATCAGCTTGATCCTGTATATTTGTTGCACCAGATAATCTGCTTCTTGCATTAGCGATATCAGTAAATATGGATTTTTCTTGTGTAGCATAACCTTTAACTGTATTAACTAAATTAGGAATTAAATCCGATCTTCTTTGCAATTGAGTGTCAATATTTGAAGATGCAGAATTGGCAGTCTGTTCTAAAGAAACTAGATTATTATAACTACTTATAGGAATACCTACGACTATCAAGATTATTACCACAATTATTGCTATTTTTGTACTTTTTCGCATTAAAAAGCCTCCCTTCTAAATTAATTATATTATGTGCAGAAATATAAATTTTATATAGTAAACTAACCATATAACAAAATTTAAAATAATAATTCAAAAATTACAAGTAGCTTTAGATTATTGATTTGGAATTAAATAAGGAGAATATTTATGATGTTAAAATTTAAGTATCATAACGATAAACGAATTTTAATTAACGAATCATTATGAAGTTTAAGGATATGATGAAATGATTATGATAATATGTTAAAATATAATAAATTTATACTTAGGAGATTAAAAATGGTCTATGTTTTAGAGAATGATATATTACAAAGTGATAAAATGGAAAGTATTACAACAAATAATAATAAATTATTTGTTGTTGTCATCAAATTTGATGAACTTAAATCAGTTTCGGACATCCTCAATATAAACGAAAAATTATTATATGATTGTATGAATGGAAGAACATCTAAATTTGAAAGTTATGAAGGTCTAGATTACATATCTTTAAAGATTCCTATAATTAATAATGTATTAAAACAATCAAAAAAAGTAAGTATGTTTCTTCAGAAAAACGTACTTGTATTTATAAGTGATGGAAATGATATTCTAGAAGAGGTGATTTCTAAGAGTAAAACGGGTGAGATTAAAGGATTGAATCTTAGCAAGCTTTTATATGCATTTTTTGATAAACTTACATTTGAGGACACTTATCATATTGAAGAACTTGAATATGAAATTGCAGCACTTGAAGAAGGCTTAATGACTTCAAAGAATGATAATTACTTAAAGAAGATTATTATGTTGAGAAAAAAATTATTAAAATTGAAGAGGTATTATGAAAGATTATTAAATATTGCAGAATCTATAGAAGAAAATGATAATGGATTAATTGATAAAAAAATAATAAGATACTTTAGAATGTTCACTAATCGTATTAATAGACTATATCAGAATGTGAATAATCTTAGAGATTATGTTACTCAAGTAAGGGAAGCATATCAAGCTCAAGTTGACATAAATCAAAATCAATTAATGAGGTTATTCACGGTGGTCACGACTATATTTTTGCCACTTACTCTTATAGTAGGGTGGTATGGAATGAATTTTAATATGCCGGAATATGGTTGGAGTTATGGATATCCCTTTGTGATTTCAATAAGTGTCAGCGTAGTTGTGTTATGTGGTGTATGGTTCAAGAAAAATAAGTGGTTATAAAAATAATACCTCATAATTTTATAAATAAGAAATTATGAGGTATTGCATTAAAATGGAATTAGATTATTTTTTGAATTTTACAAAATAAAGAATGATGCGGCAACTATTAAATAGACAGCAAGGAGTTGAACTCCTTCCAACCAATTTGATTCTCCATCGTTGGAAACTCTATTAGCTATTAATACAGCAACAATAAGGCCAATCAGTTCAAATTCATTGAAAACAATACTCATAGGAGTGAATAATAAACTTAAGAATATTAATACTGGTGCTACAAATAATATAATTTGCAAGCTTGAGCCAATAGCTATTTCCAAAGCAACGTCCATTTTATTCTTCATTGCCATTACAACAGAAGTACTATGTTCGGCAGCATTTCCTATAATAGGGATTAAAATAATACCAACGAAAAATTCACTAAGTCCTAAGCTTGAAGTTATAGATTCTATTCCACTTACCAAGAATTCACTTTCTATAGCCACTAGAACTGTAGCAATAACTAATACAGATATTGCTTTCTTTAATGTCCATTTAGCACTACCTTCTTCTTGATTAGAAACTGTATAAATATCTTTGTGAGTGAAGAATGAAAAAATAAGACTTAAAATGTAAATAGAAAGCATTACTATTGCAACTATTATACTTAACCCTTCATATCTAGTATTCAAAAGAGTTGGGTCCACAGTATGGGTAAATAAAGCAGGTACACACAAGCCAACAACAGCAAATAGTAACATACTTGAAGAAACTTCAACTACTTTTTTGTTAAAAGTCTGAGTTTTATGTTTTAGCCCCCCAGCAAGCATGCTAGCACCAAGTACTAACAATATATTGCCGATTACAGACCCAGCTATAGAAGATTTTACAACATCAAAAAGGCCTTCTTTAAGAGCAAAAAATGATATTATTAGTTCTGTTGCATTTCCGAAAGTGCCATTTAAAAAACCGCCAATCTTAGGGCCTGAGTAGAATGAAATTTCTTCAGTTGCTTCACCCATAAGTCCTGCTAGTGGTACTATAGATAATGCTGCAAGTATAAACATTATTGATGGAGATACATGCATAACAAATTCTGCTATAAAGCTTATTGGAATAAAAATAAGCATATATTTTAGTAATTTCATGAAATATTGCCTCCTTGATAATTATTATAAATTTGTAATTCTAATTAATTTTAATTGAAAATTCAAATGATAATTGAATTTTCAATTAGTGTTTAATAAATACATCATAATATTATAAACTATAATTTGACATTATGCTATATTTTTCTAATTATGAAAATAGTTAAAGGTAATTTTTACTTTATTTTAGGAATAGGAAACTATTTTATTATTTGCATTTTATGTGGTATATTAATATAAGAAATTAGTGTATATAAATGCAAAGTAATGTTGTATAGAGAAATATATACTATTGATGCAAATAAATTATAAAATTATTTAAATTAAGGAGGAACTGAAATGTCAGTAAAAATGTTGCATACTTGTATTAGAGTTGAAAATTTAGAGGAATCTTTAAAGTTTTATAGAGATGCACTAGGTCTTATAGAGACTAGAAGAAAAGATTTCCCAGAACATAAATTCACCCTTGTTTATTTGTCAAATGAGATGGGGGGATATGAAATTGAACTTACCTATAATTATGGTGTTGAAAAATACGATTTAGGAAATGGATTCAGCCATACTGCAATAGGTGTTGAAAACTTAGAAGAAATGAGAGAAAAACATATAGAACTAGGATACGAAGTTACGCCTTTGAAAGGATTACCAGGAGAAAAAACAGGATATTATTTTGTGACTGATCCAGATGGATATAAAGTAGAAGTTATACGAAGATAATACTTTTATGCTTGAAAAATAAGTGAATTATATAAATATATATTAGATTAAGAGAGATTGCGAAAATATAAAAGTAGTCTCTCTTTATATTTTAATAATGTGGAATTCGAGATGTAAAGATATACATTTATATGGTATAATTTACTGATAGATTTAAGATAGAGAAGGTTGGATTTTATGGATAAAAAGAAAAATATTTATATATTAATTGGCGCAGGAATAGTAGTAATTCCATTTATTATTAGTTTAGCTGCTTTCTTTTTTTACAATAAGACACACAAACCGGAAAATAAATTACTGGAGTACTTTAGCTTATTAAATTCAAAAGAATATGAAAAAATGTATGATTTGGCAGATGGTGAAATTATACAAAAGATGTCCAAAGATGATTTTATTACAAGGAACAAAAATATTTATGAAGGTATTGGTGCTAGTAATATTGAAATCTATGTAAAAAATGTAAAAAAAGATGGTGATAAAGCTACCGTAGATTATGAAACCAGCATGGATACTATATGTGGAAAATTAGAATTTTCAAATAGTGCAACTATGAGTAGGAAGATTGGAAAGGATTATGCTTTAATGTGGAATTCTCAAGCAATATTCCCGGACTTAGCTGATAGCGACAAAATAAGAGTTAAAATAATAAAATCTAAAAGAGGAGACATATTAGATAGAAATGGAGTTAAACTGGCAACAGATTCTTTTTCATCTAACGTTGGAATTGTTCCAGGAAACTTAGGTGAAAACAAAGATAAATCAATTGATGAAATTTCAAAAGTATTAGGGATAACTGTTGATTATATAAACAGTCAACTAAATGCATCATATGTTAAACCAGATATGTTTATTCCGGTAAAGGCAATACCATATGGTGATGAGAGAATTCCGAGCCTTCTTAAAATTCCAGGAGTTAAAATTAATGATAAAGATGCAAGAGTTTATCCTTTAGGAGAGCAGGCAGCACATCTAACAGGATATGTACAAACTATAAATGCTGATGAATTGGACAAACACAAAGGCGAGGAGTATACTGAAAATTCTACAATTGGTAAATCAGGACTTGAAAAAACATACGAAGATACATTGAGGGGAATTGATGGTGCTGAAATATATATTCAAAGTATTCAGGGCGAAAAGAAAAAATCAATTATAACAAAAGATGTTAAAAACGGTACGGATTTAAAATTAACAATTGATAGCAATCTGCAAAGTTTATTATATAGTCAGCTTGGTAGTGATAAAGGAACTTCAGTTGCTATGAATCCTAATACAGGAGAGGTTTTAGCGTTGGTTAGCACACCTGCATTTAATCCAAATGATTTTGTTTTAGGTATGTCAGGTGATGAGTGGAATAGTTTGAATAATGATCCTAAAAAACCTATGTATAATAGATTTCAGGCAACATTAGTGCCTGGATCTTCCTTTAAGCCAATTACTGCGGTTATTGGTTTAGATACAAAAAAGATAGATCCAAATGCAAATAAAAATATAACTGGCCTTAGCTGGAAGAAGGATAGCAGTTGGGGAAATTACTCAGTTACAAGAGTAAGCGATTATAAAGGACCGTCAAATCTATCGAATGCACTTGTTTATTCTGATAATATCTACTTTGCTCAGGCAGCCTTAGATATTGGAAAGGATGTACTTAGAGATAAGTTAAATAGCTTTGGATTTGTTGATAAAATTCCATTTGAATATCCATTATATAATTCACAATATTCAAGTGATAAGGATTTTAAATCTGAGGTACAACTAGCAGACAGTGGGTATGGTCAAGGTGAAGTTTTGGTAAATCCTGTGCATCTAGCAGCGCTTTACACTATGTTTCAAAATGAAGGAAATATATTAACACCATATCTTGTGAAAAAGGATAATTCAGATAACAAAGTATGGAAAGCTAATGTTGTGTCAAAAGACTCAGCTAATACGGTACTTCAAGATTTGATACAAGTAGTAGAAAATTCAGGTGGGACAGGTCATGGAGCTTATACTAGTGGGTTAACTATAGCTGGAAAGACAGGAACAGCGGAGATAAAAGCATCTCAGGATGATAATAATGGTACAGAATTAGGATGGTTCGTTGGGATGACCACTAATAAATCTCCCAATAATCTATTGGTAGTAATGATGATTGAAGATGTTAAAGATAGAGGTAGTAGCCACTATGTAGTTCCTAAAGTAAAAAAGGCTCTGGAAACTGTAAATTAGTAAGATTAACAATTGCAATTCATATATGAAATGGCTGTAGATTTATACAGCCATTTTTTAGTAAAATATACTATAAACTATAATAGTGCATTTTTACTTGAATAATTTTACAGTTAAATAAAAAAGCCGATTCCTAAACTATTTTTAA